>CALVOO010000007.1 GCA_944350305.1 uncultured Bacilli bacterium | reverse complement strand
TCATGTGCTATTGTTGAAAATTGATTTTCATTTTAAGTAACTTTTTCGTTTGTATTTAATTAAGTATATGTTATAATAAATTTAGGTGATTAAAAGTGGCTAACAAAAAAAATAACAAAACAAAAAAAACAAATAATAACATAAAAGTTATAAAAAAACCAATAAAAAAAGAAACAAAAAAAATAGAAAATAATAAACTAGACGGAGAAATTTTAAGCTTTATAAAAATTGCCATAGGTGTTGGAGTGGTAGTATTAGTAGTATTTGGTGCAACAATATTAATGAATAAACTTGGTGTTTTTGATGAAGGATATACAAAACCGGAAAGAGGAGAAATCATAATTAGTTATGAAGATGCAACTGTTGGAACAATATTTAACCGACCTGATACTGAATACTATGTAGTATTTGATAACTTTACAGAAAATCCAAATCAATACTTGACAAGCATATTATTTAGATATTCTAGTATTGAAGATGGTTTACCAATTTACAGAGTAGATATGTCAAATGGATTTAACACAAAATATGCTGGCGAACAAGGCAATCCAAGTGCTCAAAAAGTAGAAGACGTTAAAATAAATGGTGTAACACTAATAAAAATAGTAAACGGAAAAAATGTTAAGTACATAGAAGGCACAACAAATATTGAAAACGAATTATTAAAATAAAAAATCTGAAAATTTCAGATTTTTTTATGCAACTTTTTTTGCTGATTTAATTTCTTTAGTCGATAATCTTACCTTTTTACCGTTAACTTTAACTGTTTGTAAATTAACTTTTTGAGTTTTCTTAGTAGCTTTCAAAGAAAAAGGTCTATTATTAGCTACATTATTCTTTCTATTAGATATATTTTTTGCCATAAATGCCTCCTTAAATTCCTTTAATAATTTAGCATAAAATACTAGTTAAGTCAACCAAAAACGTGTATAATGAAGTAGGTGGTAATATGTTATACATAGGTAGTCATGTAAGTTTTAATAAAGATACGCAACTAATTGGAGTAGTAGAAACAGCATTAAGCAATAATGCAAATACATTTATGTTTTATACGGGTAGTAATCAAAGTACATTAAGATTTCCAATAGATAAAAACCTAACTGATAAAGCACATCAAATAATGTGTGAAAACAACATCGAAAGAGAAAAGTGTATTATACACGCTCCATTCATAATTAATTTAGCTAATAACAGTGATGAAAGAAAATATCAATTTTATATAGATTTTCTAAAACAAGAAATAGATAGATGTATCGCTTTAGGAATAAACAATTTAGTTTTACATCCAGGTAGCCATGTAAGCGTACCAAAAGACGAGGCATTATTAAGCGTTTCTAAAGGTTTAAACGAAGCATTAAAAGAAGGCCAAAACATAAATATACTAATAGAATACATGAGTGGAAAAGGAACCGAAGTTGGCTCAACAATAGATGAACTTAAGACGATTTTAGAAAACGTTATATATAAAGACAAAGTATTCATTTGTTTAGACACATGTCATATAAATGATGCAGGGTATAACTTAAACAATTTTGATGACTTTTTAGACGAATTTGATCAAAAAATAGGAATAGATAAAATAAAATGCATTCACATAAACGACAGTAAAAATAGTATAGGTGCACATAAAGATAGACATGAAAACATAGGTTACGGTACAATAGGTTTTGAAACACTAATAAATATAATATATAATCCAAGATTAGATAACATACCCAAAATATTAGAAACACCTTTTATAGAAGATAAAAGTCCATACAAAACTGAAATAGAAATTATAAAACAAAAAAAGTTCATAGAATTCAAATGAACTTTTTATATTTGTTATAAAAATCTAATAATTTTGTATAAACTTCGTCACTTATTTTACCTTTAGAATCATCCAGATAAGCAATTGGATCTTCAAGTAAAACATCAATGTCAAAATGAATAGCTTTAAAAATAACGTCAACTTCAGAATCACTTAAAGAAATATTTTCCTTATAGGCAAAATTAACAATATCATTTTTTGTGATATTAGCAGCATATTTTTTAATTACACTTTTATTCATTATACCCCCTTATATAGTTTATGATATTAAAAATTGGAAATACTAAATAATATGAAAAAATATTTATCAAATAACAAAATAATAAAACTAAAAATAAATTTCATTTCAATAACAATGACAACTATTTTTATATTAATCTTAATTTATACATTTAAAATAATGATTATAGACAAAGAAACATATGAAGAATTATTACATATAAAAACAAGCAAAATATACAAAGGAAGCGAAGCGCCAAGAGGCAACATATATGATAGAAACGGAATACTTTTAGTTGGAAACGAAAGCATACCAATAATAAAATATACTAAGACAAACCTAACAAATAAAGAAGAAATAGAACTAGCTAGCGACATAGCAAAAAATATAGAAATAGATTACACAAACGTAACTAAAACAATGATAAAAGAATATATTTATAATACAAACAAAGAAGAACTTTTAAATAGAATAACAGACAAAATAAAGAAACAATATGAAAATAGAAAAATAACAAACGAAGAATATAAAGAAATAATATTAGAAAATATAACAGAAGAAGAAATAAACAACATAAGCGAACAAGAGAAAAAAACAGCTTATTTGTATTACATAATGAATATAGGATATAGATACGAAGATAAAATTATAAAAAGTGAGAAAGTCACCGAAGAAGAAATAAAATATGTAGAAAATAGTCAAAACCTATATATTGATTACATATACAAAAGAACATATCCATACGGGGAAACATTAAAAAGCATATTTGGAAATGTAGGAAGTATACAAGAAGAAGACTTAGAATACTACTTAGAACAAGGATACTTTAGAAACGATTTAGTAGGAACAAGTTATTTAGAAGAAGAGTACGAAACATATCTAAGAGGAACGCCGTATACTTATAGAATAACAAGCGATGGAAAAAGAGAAACCGTCACAGAAATGAAAAAAGGAAACGATTTATACCTTACAATAGACATAAATTTACAATTAGAAATAGAACAAATATTAGAAGAACAAATGATAAAAACAAAAGGCGAGCAAAACACAACATATTTCAATAAAAACTACATAATAATTGGAGATGCATACACAGGAAGCATATACGCATTTATTGGCAAAATGATAACATATAACGGAGAGTACAGCTTTATAGATAACAGTTTAGGTCTAATTACTGATGCAATAACACCAGGTTCATCAATAAAAGGAGCTAGTCATCTAGTAGGATATAGCACAGGCGCAATCACATACGGACAAAAAATAACAGATGGATGCATCAAAATAAAAAATGTTGATGAAAAATGTTCATGGAAAAATCTAGGAGTAATTGACGATTTAGAAGCACTTAAATATTCATCAAACTATTATCAATTTGTAACTGCCATAAAAATAGGAAAAGGAAATTATAGATATAACTTGCCATTAACACTAGACAAAACAGGGTTTGATACATATAGAAAAGTGTTTAATGCACTTGGATTAGGCGTACAAACAGGCATCGATTTACCATATGAAAATATAGGGTTTCAAGGAAATGATGAATACGTATTAAGTTTACTAGATTTTCCAATAGGACAGTACGACAATTATACGCCAATTCAAATGTTTCAGTACATTTCAACAATATATAACAATGGTACTAGAGTTGCGCCACACTTAGCAAACTATGTAAAAGATGATACAGAAACAATATATGAATACGAAAGAAACGTAGTAGGCGGTGTTAACATAAAAGAACAAGACTTTTTAAGAGTAAAAGAAGGACTAAGAATGGTAATGGAAAGCGGAGGAACCGGATACGGATACATAAATTTAAAATATAACCCAATAGGAAAGACAGGAACAGCCCAAAGTTTCATAGACACAAATATAGACGGAAAAATAGATACAGAAACAATAAGCAAATCATTTGTTGGTATAGCAGACGGAATAACATTTATAGTATTAAGTCCAAATATAAGTGATAGAAAAACTTCATACACATCAAGTAGCAATAAAAAAATAACTAAAACAATAAGCGATTTATACTTTGAAAAATATAAAAAAACCCAATAAGGGTTAAATAATAGTAGTATTATAAGTAATATCCTCTTCCTTAATTTGCTCCAATTTAGATATTCTAGTATCAAGATTTCTAACTTGCCTTTCAAGTTTAGTTAGCCTATCATCAAAATCATAATCATAAGTTTGATTGTACATTTGATTAGGAACAGAGTTATTTTGCATCATTTGGTTAGGCATCATCATATTAGGCATTGCCATTTGATTAGGAAAAAAGTTCTGATTAATTGGCATCGGTTGGTCTATAAATCCACCAGCATTATAATTAGAATAGAACATATCACGCTTATTCATAGTGTACCTCCATTATTTCACTAATAATATATGATTATTGTTAAAAAAAGTGAAAAATGTTAAAATATATCTGAGGTCAAAAAAATGAGATTAAAAAACATAAAAGGAGCAAAAGAATTTGTAACAAAAAACGAGTATATAATAAAAAATCCAATAGATTACAAAGGCAAATATAAAGAAATATTTAAAAACAAAAACAAAATCGAATTAGAAATAGGAGTAGGCAAAGGAGACTTTATAATACAAAAAGCCTTATCAAACCCAAATATAAATTATATTGGCGTAGAAAAATACGCTAGTGTTTTAATATTTGCCATAAAGAAAGCCGAAAAAAACAAATTAACGAATGTAAAATTCATTCTATCAGACGCAATACATATAGATGAAATATTTTATAAAGAAATAAGCAAGTTATATCTAAATTTTAGTGACCCATGGCCTAAAAAAAGACATGAAAAGAGAAGACTAACAAGCGATATATTTTTAAATAAATACAAAAACATATTCAAAAACATAAAAATGATTGAACAAAAAACCGATAACGATGACTTATTTGAATACAGCACAAGCAGTTACAAAAGAAATGGGTATATGATAATAAGAAAGTCTACTAATTACATAAGCAAATACAAAACAGAATATGAAAACAAATTTATAAAAAAAGGAAAGAACATAAATTACATAAAAGTAATAAAATTAGTTTAATTTTTAAAAAATATTTGTTATAATTTTAAATGAAAGTGGGTGAAGTGATGCTAAAAAAAATTATCTTGATAGCTGGACTATTTCTAATTACAGGATGTACGAATGTAAGTATCAATACATTAAGCATTGAATCAGCAATCAATAACGTATTAAGTCAAGATAACAAATTATATAACACCTACGAAGTTGGATACAAATATTACAAACCAAGAAATTTTAATTTACTAAAAAGTGATAATAATAACTATATATATATAAATAATGGGAAAAATTACTATTTATACGTAGATATACTTTCATATTACAATAAAGTGAACAATAAATATAGCATTGAAGAAAATGCATATTATAATCAAGAATTCAACTATGATGGAAAATACGGATTTATAAACATAATTGAAAAAGATAGTTACTTTTACATAAAAATCATGTATAATTATGCTATAATAGAAGTGAAAGTAAAAGAAGATGAAATAATAGAATCAATAATATATTCTAGTGTGCTACTTTCATCTATTGACTACAATGACAATGTAATCACTCATTTAGTTCAAGATAACTTAATAGGTAATGACGAAAAAAACTTTGAACTAGAAGGACCAGAAGAAAAAGAAGAAACATATTTAGATTATTTAGAGGACTATGATGAATACGAAAAAGAAAATGAAATACCTGACCCAGATATTATTAATTAGAAAGAGGTGTAAAGAATGGGTTTAATTGGAAAACTTAAAAACATATTTTATGACGAAGAAATTGTTGAAATAAAAGAAGAACCAGTGGTACGTGAAGAAAAAAAAGAAGAAATAAAAAAACCGCGAATTGAGGAAATACAAGTACCTAAAGAAGAAAAAATAGAAAATACATATAGTGAAAGAGAACTATTTAAAAGCGAACCAACATTTAAATTTCCAGTAATAGATGAAGACGATGACGAGCCGGTACAAACTAGAAGTAGAGTAAATACTGTAAATTTAGATAGAAGAGAACCGATAAAAAGGCCAGAAAGAGTCACTGAAAGAATAAATGAAATTCATAAACCAACTATGAACACAGCAACAAATAAAGAACGTGCAGTAGAAAAAACATTTACTCCATCTCCAGTTATCTCTCCGGTATATGGCATACTTGACAAGAACTATACCAAAGAAGAAATAAAAGAAAAAATAGAAACATCAAAAAGGCCTAGTGAATCAGAATTTAATTATGATTATGTGAGAAGAAAAGCATATGGAACACTTGAAGATGAGTTAGAAAATACACTTACAAAATTAAACAATGAAGTTGATAAAAAAGTAAAAGAAGAAATAAAAGAAGATGACAGTAAGAGTATAGAAGAATTATTATCAGAAATAGAAGAAAATGCCAACATATCAGTAGGAGAATTAGAAGAAAAAATAAAAGACGAATACGAAAGAGAAGAAGAAAAACAAGTAATTGAACCAGAAGAAACAGAAGAAATAAAAATAGACAATGATTTATCATTAGATGCTGATGATAAAACACTAGAACACGATTTATTTAACTTAATAGATTCAATGTACGAAGATAAGAAAGGAGAATAACAAATGGAAGCACTATCACAAACACTACCAATAATAATATATTTTTTATTAATAGTTTTACTCATAATTGCAATAGTAATCGGAATAAAATTAATAACAACAATGAACAAAGTAGATAAATTAGTAGAAGATGTAAACGAAAAGTTAGAATCATTAAATGATATATTTAATATGGCAGAATATATATCAGGGAAAATGTCTGCAATAAGTGAAACTATAATTGGAGTAGTAACAACGGCTATAAGCAAAATATTTAAAAAATTTAATAAGGAGAGTGAGATTGATGAGTAAAGGAAAAGGTTTTGGAAAATTTATTTGTGGAGCAGCATTAGGAGCAGGCCTAGCATTACTATTTGCACCTGACAAGGGAAGTGTAACAAGAGCCAAATTAAAAACAAAGCTTGATGAAGTATTAGATTATGTGAAAAATATTGATAAAGATGAAATTAAAGAGGAAATTTCTAGGAGAGTAAATGAAATAAAAGATGAATTAGCAACATTAGATAAAGAAAAAGCATTGGATATTGCAAAAGATCAAGCACAAAAAATACAGAAGAAAGCAGAAGAGTTATACAAATATGCAATTAAAAAAGGAACACCAGTATTACAAGATGTAACTAACGAAGTAAGACTACGTGCATTACAAGTAGCAAAAGACGTAGTAGTAAAATTAGAAAGTACTGAAGACAAACAAAAAAAGTCAACTACAAAAAAGAAATCAAATAAATAATCTATGAAGAAAACGAATAGCAATAAAGATTTGATTAAAGAGAATTAGTGGTAGGTGTAAACTAATACAATTATATTGTGAATATACATTTTTGGAGATTATAAGGTCACGCTTTATAGTGAATGAGAAAAAAATAAGGTGGTACCACGGAAAAATTCGTCCTTTAGTGCTATCTTTTTTTATTATAATAAGGAGGTAAAAAATGAAATTATATGAAGATTTAAAATGGAGAGGACTAATAAATGATATAACAAGTCCAGAGTTAATAGATAAATTAAATGAAGGTGGAATGACATTTTATGTTGGAGTAGATCCGACAGGAGAAAGTTTACACATTGGACATTTTTTAACAGTAATAGCAACTGTAAAAAGACTAAAAGATGCGGGGCATAAACCAATCATAATCGCAGGTGGAGGAACCGGACTAATTGGAGATCCAAAACCAAATGTAGAAAGGCCAATGATTACAAAAGAAGCAGTAAAACACAATATTGAATGTATCAAAAGACAAGTTAGTAACTTTCTGCATGACGACATAACAATAGTTAACAATGCGGATTGGTTATTAGAAATGAATGCAATAGATTTTCTAAGAGACTATGGAAAACACTTTAACATAAACTACATGATAAACAAAGACACAGTAAAAAGAAGACTAGATATCGGAATCACATACACAGAGTTTTCATATATGATATTACAAAGTATAGATTTTCTAAAACTTTACGAAAAATATAATTGTACTTTACAAATAGGAGGACAGGATCAATGGGGAAATATAACATCTGGTCTAGAACTAATAAGAAAAATACACGGAGATAAAGTAAAATGCTACGGCTTGACAGTACCATTAGTAACAAAAAGTGACGGCAGTAAATTTGGTAAAACAGAAAAAGGTGAAAGTTTATGGCTAGATAAAGAAAGAACAAGTCCGTATAAAATGTACCAATATTTTATAAACAGTGAAGACGTTATGGTAATAGATTACTTGAAAAAATTAACATTCTTAACAAAAGAAGAAATAGAAAAACTTGAGCAAAGTTTAAAAGAAGAACCAGAGAAAAGATTAGCTCAAAAAGCTTTAGCATACAACATAGTAAAATTTTTACATGGAGAAGAAGAAGCTAAAAACGCAAAAAAAATAAGCGAAGATATTTTTAGTGGTAAATTTAATAGTGACATGCCAACTATTAGAATACAAGATACAAGTATAAATATAATAGATTTATTAATTAAAAGTAATATAGCAATATCAAAAAGTGAAGCAAAACGCTTAATAATGCAGGGCGGAATAAAAATTAACGATGAAAAAATACTCGATGAAAACCACACTATTGTTTTAGATAAAGAAATAGTACTACAAAAAGGCAAAAAAACCTTTATAAGAATTGAAAAATAGTATGAAAAAATATTATCAAAACAAAAAGATTCTAGTTACTATATATTAGAATCTTTTTACATGTGGCATAAATTTGAATAATTTTTAAATATTTGATATAATTATAAAGTCATGGGGCTGTTTTGTTTCGACAAAGTAATGATTTTGTTAATAGCAAGTAGTAGGGATACTTTAAATCCAAAAACGTTAAATAAACGGAAAACAAAATAATTTTGCACCTGCTTTTGCCTAATTAAGGTATGCGGTGACTCTTTCTTGACTTTGTTTGCGAGTTAAGGTAAAGGGTTCATAAAAGTAAACTATATCATTTATATGTCTATATTAAATGATGAAATTAATAGACTTAGAAAAACATTGGATGTTGGAAATCCATAAATGTTTTTTGAAAATACAAAACCAACTAAACTTGTAGAATATTAATGAGATTGTACTTTGGACACGAGCTCAAAACTCGTCAGCTCCACCAAATAAGATTATTAGTCCACTAGTTTGGACTTTTTTTGTTGATAAAAAGAAATAAAATATTTTACATTTTTAATGTTAACATAATTATACTGCACTTTAAAAAATACAAAATAGGTTGTATACTTTTAATGAAAGTAGGTAGTTATGAAATTAAGAAAAATAATAATATCAATAATTATGATATCAATATTAATATTAGGTTTATATTTTATAAATTCTAAATTTAAGATATTTGATAATATATTTGGCCTAGGCACATCTGAATATAAAGAAAAAGAAGAAGAACCAAAACTACAAATTGTTGATGAAGACAGTAATTCAAGAATAATCGCGGTAATGATTAATAACAACCATGCAGCTTGGCCACATGCAGGATTACAAGATGCATTCATAAATTATGAAATAATTGTAGAAGGCGGAATAACAAGAATATTATCCTTATTTAAAGATGCGGATACAGAAAAAATAGGATCTGTGAGAAGTGCTAGACATTATTTTCTAGATTACGCAATGGAAAATGATGCGATATATGTACATCACGGAAGAAGCCCACAAGCATTAGAAGATATAGAAAATTATAATATCGATAATATAGAAGGATTATATGATGAAGATGGATTTTGGAGAGACAAAACATTAAATAAAGCATATGAGCACACATCATTTACTAATATTGAAAAAATAAATACAGTAATAAAAGAAAAAGGATACAGGACGACAACAGACACAGATTTATTATTAAATTATAGTGCAAAAGAAATAGACTTAAGTAAAAAAGAAAATAGCATAAAAGCTGATAAAATTAGTATTGAATACTCAAGCTATCAAACAACATATTATGAATACGATGAAGAAAACAAAGTATATTTAAGAAGTATGGATGATGAACCGCATGTTGATGCAATAACTGGAAAGCAATATACTACTAAAAACATAATAACGTATCAAGTAAAAAATAGAACAATAGATAGTAATGGAAGACAGGATTTAGATAATGTTGGAAGCGGAGAAGGTTATTATATATCAAACGGTTATGCGGTTCCTATAACTTGGGAAAAAGCTAGTAGAAGTAGTCAAACAGTATACAAATACATGGATGGTACAGAAATAGATGCAAATGACGGTGTAACATGGATTCAAATACAACCAGTTGGTAAGGAATTAGGAATAGAAGCATTTGAAGAAGAATATAATGATACAGAAGAATAAATAAGTTGATTAATTGGAAATTATTTGTTAAAATTAATTTATAATAAGGAGGCTAATAAAAATGTTAGATTTTTTATCAGAAAATTATATATGGTTTTTTGTTGGAGCTATAGTATTATTGTTTGCATTAATTGGTTTTATAGTTGAAGGTAAGAAAAAAAAGAATAAAGAATTTAAAGGACAAAGTGTGCCAGAAAATGTAGATAGTGTAGAGAATGCAACTAAACTTGAAGTTAATGATATTCCTGTTAATGATAATATTTCAGAAATGCAATCTACTCAAGGTCAAGGTGTTTTAGAACCACAATCTATTTCTGAAATAAATGTTCCAAATAATTCAGCTGGTATGAATGCTAATGACCAAAACCCTGTTGAGCCTATTAATGAAAATCAAACTGTTACAATAGGTGAACCTATAGAAGTTAAAAATGATCCAGTTATACCAACTGCGCCTGAATCTTTTTATGACGAGCCTTTAATGCCAAATACTAATCAAGAAGAAAAACCTATGAGCTTCGAAATTAATTCGAATCAAAATATTGATAATGAACGTCAATAACAATGTTAAACAATGAAAAAAGATATAGATAATATATCTTTTTTATTATATAATTAATTATAGTGAAAAGGGAGTTGAATTAAAAATGTCATTATCCGCTTTATATAATTTATTTACAGAAGTAGTAGACATAGCAATTGTTTGGTTTATGTTCTATTATATATTAAAATTAATAAAAAATAATGTAAAATTGGTATTGATTTTTAAAGGCGTAATATTTATAGTCTTATTAAAGATCGTTTCAGATTGGATGCATTTGAATACAGTGGGTATTTTACTTGAATACTTAATTTCTTGGGGACCATTGGCTTTAATAATTATATTCCAGCCAGAAATAAGGACTGTTCTTGAAAATTTAGGTCGCAGTCAGTTGTTGGGCAGACATAAAGTTTTAACTGTTGATGAAAGAGAAAAAGTTGTTTATGAAATTATGCAAGCTGTTGAGTATTTTAAGAAAAATCGAATTGGTGCATTAATGGTTATTGAGCGTGACTATAGTTTGCAACAATATATTGAACCTGCACAAAAATTGTATGCAGATATTAGCAATGAGCTTTTAGTATCAATATTTTTTCCTAATAACCCGTTACATGATGGTGCGGTAATTATACAAGGTGATAGGATTACTTGCGCTGGTAGTGTGCTACCTACAAGTATGAATCCAAATATTTCAAAAAGATTGGGTACTCGTCATCGTGCAGCACTAGGAATTTCAGAAGTTACGGATGCTATTGCAATAATGGTAAGTGAGGAAACTGGACGAATAAGTATTGGTTTGGGAGGAGAGCTTAATTACAATCTAACAATAGATGATGCAAGAATGATGTTAATAAATGAATTGCAACCTAAAAAAGATACGTTTTATGATGCGGAAGCTGAACTAGAAGAGGAAATTGAAAGCGATGGTGATACAAGTGAAGAAACAGAAGAAAAATAATAAAGCTAATTTATTTGTAAAAGCTTTCAATACTATTGTTAAGTTTTTTGACAAAGTGATAATTACACCTTTTAGTAAATTGGCTTATATAGTTACTGATAAATTAAGTATAAAAAGTGGTACATTTGAAAAATTTTTAAATAGACCTAACACGTTATTATATTTGTCACTTATTTTGGCATTTCTTACGTTTTTATTAATTGATAATCGAGTAATAAATTTGATTTCTTCTGAATCTATTGTTTTAGAAAATCAAAATGTTGATGTAGAATATAACGATGAGGCATATGTAGTAGAAGGTTTGCCCGAAGATGTAGACATTGTATTAATGGGAAGAAAAATGGATCTTTATTTAGCTGAACAATTGGGAGATCATAAATTAACATTGGATCTGAGTGATTATGGTGTTGGTACACATAAAGTTAGTATTAAATATAATAATCCTGTTAATAATTTAGATTATATAATAAGTCCTTCAGAAGTTACAGTTGTTATTTATCCAAAGGTAAGTGAAGTGAGAACATTATCTATTGATGTTTTAAACACAGATAAATTAGATCAAACATTAGTAGTTAGTAATGTATTGTTAGATAGAGATGAAGTAATAATAAAATCACATGAAGCTAAATTGGCAGAAGTGGCTAGTGTTAAAGCATTAATTGATGTTAATGCGTTAAATGCTACTCAAGCGGGTACTTATACGCTTGAAAATGTCAAACTTGTAGCATATGACGAAAAAGGAACGGAATTATCCGATATAGAAATAATACCTGAAGCAGTAACTGCAACAGTGACAATAACTAGCCCAAGTAAAGTTGTTCCAATACAAATTGTTCCTGTTGGCGATGTGGCGCCAGGAAGTGCTATAGAATCAATAGAAAGTAATGTATCACAAGTTACTGTATATGCTGATGAAGAGGTTTTAGCGGCATTAAATTATATAGAAGTAGAAATAGATGTTACAGGATTAAATGAAGACAAAACTTATCAAAAAGTAATTAATAAACCAAATGGCGCAAGAAGTATAAGTGAAACATCTATTACTATTAATGTAAAGATGGAAACTGAGACATCCAAAGAATTTGAAAATATACCTATAGTATTTGAAAATTTAGGCTCTGGTTTGAAAGTTAATGCACAAAGAGAAGAAGATACTAAAGTAACAGTTTCAGTAGGTGGTGTTGAAAGCTTGCTAGAAAAATTAGAGGCGAGTGATATAAAAGCATATGTTGATTTAGAAGGTTTAGGTGTTGGTACACATACAGTGCCTGTGTACGTGACTGGGGAAGATTTGAAATTAACTTATACAAGTAAAACTCAAAATATAAAAATAATTATTGAATAAAAATAAAACTGTAAGCTTTAATTCTTACAGTTTTATTTTTCAGGATGAAATGGTTTAATAAGCAATCCTATATTTATAATACCAGCTAAACCTACTAAAGCGTAAATTAAATTAGTAAATAAGCTATCTACACCAAATATAGAAGATACTAAATTAAAGTCGAATAGTCCGACAAGCCCCCAGTTTAGCGCACCTATAATGGTAAAAGCTAGACATATCTTCTGTAATATATCCATATTATTCCTCCTCAATTATATTTTAAACAAATTTGTTTCTTTTATTCATAAAGTATATAATAACAAATATAATTTACTAGTGATGGGGGAGGAAAAGTGAAAAAATTATTATTTATATTATTATGTAGTATGTTAATTGTAGGTTGTGGTAAAGTTAATTCGGAAACGGCTTTAAAAGACTTTGAAACCAAAGTTACAAATAGTGATAATTATACGTTGTTAGGAACAATGGAAATAATTAACAACGAAGATGTGTATAATTACGAGGTTAGTGTATCATATTTAAAAGGAGATTATTACAAAGTAAATTTAGTTAACACAAATAATGATCACGAACAAGTAATATTAAAAAATGATGAAGGTGTCTATGTAATAACACCATCCTTAAATAAAAGTTTTAAATTCCAAAGTGACTGGCCAAACAATTCAAGTCAAACTTATATCTTAGACTCATTATTATCAGATTTAAAAAATGATACTAATAGAGAATTATTAGAAGAAGGAGATAAATTAATTTTAAAAAGCACTGTAAATTATCCAAATAATAGTAATCTTGTTAGCCAGTCAGTAACATTTAATAAAGAAATGGATTTAGAAAAAGTAGAAGTTTTCAACGATTCAGGAATTGCTCAAATAACATTAGTTGTAACCGAATTAAATTTGAAAGCAAATAATACAAAAGAAATCTTTGAATTAAGTAGTATAATACAAGAGTCTGATATTGATACTGAGGCAGAGACTACCAGTACCATAGAAAACATAATATATCCAATGTATATTCCTACGGGAACTACATACAGTAGTGAAGAAAAAGTCACTAACGAATCAAGTGAAAGAGTAATACTTACATATACTGGTGAAAAGCCATTTATAATGATAGAAGAAGCTTCACAAATACCTGATGAAACAGAGGTGACCGCTGTTGATGGTGAGCTAGTAACTTATGGAAATATCGTTGGTGTTATGACTGATACATCGCTCAATTGGACATCAAACGGAATGGAATACTATATAATAAGCTCTAATATGAACGCTGAAGAATTACTACAAATCGCAGCGTCGACTGCTACTGTAGCAGTGTCATCTGTTAAATAACGTCTATAAAATGACGTTATTTAAATTTAAATATATAAAACATGTAAAAAATACGTGAAATTACTTGATTTTTAGGCATACACTTAGTAAAATGATAAATGTAAGCATATGTTGCTTAACAAAATATAATGGAGGTAGTAGGAAATGACTAAAAATGCATTAGTTGAGTTCATTGCTGCAAAAGCTGGATTAACAAAAGCAGATGCTGCAAGAGCTTTAGAAGCTACATTAGAAGGAATTGAGAATGGATTAAAAAAAGAAGGTAAAGTATCATTAGTTGGTTTTGGTACATTCTCTGCAAAAAAGAGAGCTGCTAGAGAAGGTATTAATCCTTTAACAAAACAACCATTAAAAATTCCTGCAAAAACAGTTGCTTCATTTAAAGCTGGAAGCAAATTAAAAGATGCTTTAAATTAAAAAAGCCAATCGGCTTTTTTTTTATTGCGAAATGTAATATAATATATATATGAGTGATAAATATTTTAATATATTAAAAATATTAAATGATAATGGATTTGAAGCTTACATTGTAGGCGGGTTTGTTCGTGACAAACTATTAGGTATAAATACTAATGATATTGATATTTGTACCTCTGCTACACCTAAAGAAGTGTTAAATATTTTTAAAAATAATGTTAAAGTAATTGAAGAATATGGGGCAGTAAAATTGATACTAGATGACAATACAATAGATATTACTACATTTAGAACAGAAGGTTCATATGTAAATAATAGACCAGTAAGTATCAATTATACAAAAAGTTTAAAAGAAGATTTATTAAGGCGTGATTTTACAATAAATACAATATGTTTAGATAAAGAATCTAATATTATAGACTTGTTGGATGGCAGAAAAGATTTAAATAGAAGAATCTTAAAAGTTGTTGGAGATACTCATAAAAAATTATCTGAAGATTCAACTAGAATGCTAAGAAGTTTAAGATTTATGACATTGTATAATTTTACTTTAGATGATGAATTATATTACTATATAATAAATAATAAAGAAAATTTTGAAACAATAAGCTATGCTAAAAGAAAAGAAGAATTAAACAAATTATTTAAGCATAATAAGGTAAAACCATTTTTTGATTTTATTAAGAAACATGAAATAGAACAGTATTTAGACATTAAATCAAATAATTTTGTAGAGACTGGTACTATTTCAGGTGTTTGGGCACAGTTAGAATTTTCAGAAAAATTTCCGTTCAACAAAAATGAAAGAGAAGAAATTGAAAAAATTAAGGAAATAATAAATGAGAAGAATATATCTAGAGAGACAATTTATCGTTATGGCTTATATTTGTCAATAATTGCTGGGGAAATATTAGGTATTGATAAATCAATTATAAACGAAATATATAATAATTTGCCAATAAAAAATATAAAGGACATTGATATTACTTATATGGATATAAAGGAAATAACAAATGTAAGCCCTAAAAAAATTAATAATATTCTTAAGAGACTTGAAAGTGAAATTTTAAATGGTAAAATAGAAAATAAATATGAAGTATTAATTGAAAAAGTTAAGGAGTATTTATGAAAGAATTAAAAGAATTTTTAAAAACTAAAAGTTTTGTAATTAATTCTAGTGTACTTAAAAATGTTTGTAACCTAGATATAAGTTTAAAAGAATTCATTTTAATTTTATATTTTATAAATATTGATAATCATTTGGATTTAGAAAACATAAAAAAGTATGTAGACTTAGGGGACGAAGAGATATTGAATATATACACATCGCTAATTAATAAGAGCTTAATTGAAACTAAACTTAATAAAAATGGAACAACAATAGATGAAGAAGTAAGTTTAGATTTATTTTATGATAAACTTATATTAAATAAAAAAGAAGAAAAAAAGGAAACAAATTTATTTGAATTATTTGAAGGTGAATTTGGCCGTACGTTAAGTCCAATAGAATATGAAACAATAAATACATGGTTAGATAGTAATATTGATGAAGAAACAATAAAAAGTGCATTAAAAGAAGCCGTATTAAATGGCGTAACTAATTTAAAATATATAAATAGCATTTTATATGAATGGACAAAGAAAGGCATTAAAAATAAGTCATTAGAAGAAACAAAAGATTTTAAAGATTTATTTGATTATGATTGGCTAAAAGATGAATAGTAAAGAAATATCAGAAATTTTAGATAGTTACATTCCTAATCCAAGATGTGAGCTAGAGTTTAACAAAGACTATGAATTAGTATTAGCAGTGATGTTAAGTGCACAGACAACGGACAAAAGAGTAAACATGGTGACAAAAGAATTATTTAAAGAATATGATTCATTAGAAAAATTAAACGAGTTATCTATTAAAGAAATAGAAGACAAAATAAAAACCATTGGTATGTATAGACAAAAAGCTAAACATTTTAAGAATATTGTTAATGAATTATCAAAAATAGGATACGTACCAAATGATAGAAAGTATTTAGAAAGTTTAAGTGGAGTAGGCAGAAAAAGTACTAATGTTGTTTTGTCAGTTTTATATAATGAGCCTTGCATAGCAGTTGATACACATGTGACAAGAGTAAGCAAAAGACTTGGACTAGCGGATGAAAAAGACGATGTATTAAAAATAGAACAAAAGCTTATGAAATTTTTTCCAAAAGATGTATGGACAAAAGTGCATTACGAATTAGTATTATTTGGTAGATATCATTGTTTAGCAAAAAAACCTTTGTGTGAAAACTGTAAATTTAAAAAAATTTGCACATATGAAAAGAGTTCAAAGTGAACTCTTTTATTATTCGATATAAATACTTCTGCCTTCGCTACTATAAGTAACGCCTAAATATATGACATGATATGTTATTTGATACCAACCTTTTTGTGAAGTATCTATTTCAGATAAACTATTTAAAGTTTCATTAGTAACTCTATTTTTTATGGTCATCGTTATTGTACTCTTGTCAATAGTTTCTGTTATATCCAAACCATTAACAATAATCTTAATTGTATCAATTCCTGCATCTGGAATAGTACCGCCTATGGCTATAGTGGGATGGATTTTTCCACTGTCTTCTAAAGCCAATAGTTCGATATCTACTTCAGTAGCAGATCCAGTTACTGTTTTACTAATTCCATTACTAGCATTGTTCTTAAATTTACTATATGCACTTTTAACAACAACTTCATTATATCCATTAGTATTACTTATTGTATATGTTGTATCTGTAGTAAAGCCAATATATTTTAATGTTTCTCCATTTTTTAGATAAATATCAAAACCAAAATCTCCCATATAATTTGTGTTATATTGTAATCTTAAATTATAATATTTATCAGCATATTTTCCATAATTGGTATTAAAATAATTTTTTAAATATTCTTCAGTAGAAACTTCTGGGACCCCAGGAGAAGTCCAAGTGAGAGTAGCACCACTACTAGTTTCAATTACATTTAAATCAGTAGGATCAGAAAGTTTAGCAAATCTAGGTGAAACTTCAGATGGTTCTGTACCTTTAATAAATAAATGTGTTTCAACTAAATCTTCAGGTGTATATTCGCTAGCTAACTGGGCAGGTATAGTTTCAAGCTCAACTT
Organism: uncultured Bacilli bacterium; assembly: GCA_944350305.1. Classification (GTDB taxonomy): domain Bacteria; phylum Bacillota_I; class Bacilli_A; order RF39; family UBA660; genus CALVVN01. Next base: position 12,974 of record CALVOO010000007.1, on the reverse strand, counting down.
TTACAGAACTAATCCCACCTGGATTAGTAAACTTAGAACTTTTTTCAAATAAATTGTTTAAAAGTACACCTTGAATTTTATTTCTATTGCTTGTCGATGAACTCATTGTATTATAGTATTCGCTATATAATTCATCATAACCATACCAGAATGATAAAGTATAATCAGGACTATAAGTTGCTACCCATGAGTCACGTATTGTGCTAGATGGAACACCATATTCTTTAAGAGCCTCATCATCATAACTACTTGTGCCAGTTTTAGTTGCAACCTGTGTACCACTTACTCTTACACTTGAAGGTGTTACATTAAATAGTATGTTAGTTATCATATATGCCGTTTGAGGTGACATTACTTTTTCACGCTTATGTTTAGGTTCTACAACTTCACCAGTATCTCTATAAACTATTTTAGTGACCGTATAAGGTTTTGTAAAATATCCTCCGTTAGCAAATGCGGAATAAGCACCGGCAAGTTCGGTAGGAGTAACACCATTAAATGCTCCAACTGCATGGGCTTCGTGTAGATATCCATCAGTTGTTTCTGGAGTAATACCTAGAGAAGTTACAAAGTCATATTTTAAATTATTATCTATTGCTTGGAAAGCTTGAAGTGCAACGGTATTTTTACTCTTATATAAAGCATATTTTAAAGTGACTAGTCCTTCGTACTGATTATTCCAGTTCGAAATAACTTGACCACTTGAATAAGCTACATCATTTTCATCAAAGAATGGAGTATAAGTAGACCATTTTAAATATTCAATACCTGGTCCATATTCAAATATTGGTTTAGCAGTAGATCCAGGATGACTATCTATTTCAGTTGCATAGTTAAATCCTAATGCACGATCTTTATTTCTACCAGCACCGACAGCTATCATCGCACCAGTGTCATTATCTAGCATACTTATACCAACTTGTATTTTTTCATCTTTAAATTCATAACCTAGTTCTTCATTATAGAATTTATTAATAACATCTTGTTTTTCCTTGATTATAGTACTATAAATTTCCATTGAAACATCATAAGGACTAACATCATAATTATTTATAATTTCTTTAACTATAGTATCAACTGCTCCTTGGTATTCACTTACAGTAGAAGCAGTAGAATTAACTAATAAATCTTTAATATGAATACTTTTGGCAGTTTCGCATTCTTCTTCAGTTATATAGCCGTGTCTTAACATCAAATTAAGAACCACATTTTTTCTAGCATCTGCATTATCAGGATATACGTAAGGATCATAAGCAGTAGGTGCTTGAAACAAGCCAGCAATCATCGCAGCTTCAGGAAGCGATAAATCACCAACACTTTTGCCAAAATAGACTTGAGAAGCTTGCTCAACACCATAAGCACCGCTACCTAAAAAAGGTCCATTTACGTAAAACTCAATAATTTCATTTTTAGTATAATTCTTTTCGACTTTAAATACGGCCATATAAATATCAGTAAATTTTCTTATTATACCTTCAATACCAGTAGAGACATTATCAGTCCATGTATTTTTAACAACTTGCATTGTCAAAGTAGAAGCACCACCAGCATCTGAATTACCCATAAGTTGACCAACAGAAGCTTTCAAAAATCTAAATAAGTCAAATCCATTATGTTGAAAAAACCTAGAGTCTTCAGTTGCAATTAAAGCATCAATAAAAACTTGACTTAACTCATCATAAGTAACTTTTTCACGTTTCTCTACAGTATCATTACCAACACTAGTACCCAACGTAGCCATAATTTCACCATTTGAGAAATATATAATTGATGCTTCCTTTTCATATAATTTATCAGGATCGAAAGCAGGCGCTTTTAAAATAATATAGGCACCAAAAGCAATAACAGCCAAAAAGAACAAGATTGCCAAAGCAGTAATAGCTATTAAAATATAATAGCCAACCCTAGAATTTTTAACTTTCTTTTCCTTTTTAACTTTTTTTTCTTTTTTATTTTTCCTTTCTTCCTTATCAGATTTAAGTTTAGCTTTAATCTTGCTACCTTTATTTCTTATTTTATTAAAATTAATTTTATTTTTCAAACTTGTCATAATTCACTCCTTATCAATTCATCGACAACTTTAATATAATCAATTCTTGGAAAATACTTCTCAGGAATTTTATGCCCCATGTTTTTAATAAAATCAAATGGAATACTTTTCCTATCATTATTATATATATATTCCAGAAGCACATTGCCATCCAATAAATAAAACTCATTATTCATAAAAATTATCAAAAATGCAATACCACCATGTCTCAAAATATTATCAATATGCTTCAACTGATGCTCTTTAATATTAGAAAGAGGAAAACTAGTTGTACTTTTACACTCTTTTGCATCAAATTCAATATATTTTCCTTTATAAATACCATTATAATCTAGAGTAGACGTATGAGCATAAACAGCCTTATCAATTATAGTAGTTTTTTTACTTCTGTAACATACATTTAGCACTTTAATAGGTGTAGGCTTCTTATAAATAACCGCAATATCTTTAGATAAATAATAAGTATTAACGTCATTTATAATATTTTCAAGCCACATACCACGATTGCTATAAATTGATTTAGTTTTAATTGCCATTTAGTCCACCTAATTAATTATACTATATTTTTTAGGAAATATCTATTTTACAAACATTTGACAACTAAGCAATGTAAAGCATAAAAATAAAAATATAATTTGTTTTTTTAAAAAAAGTATGTTAAAATACTAATTGGCTTTAAAAAATAAACACTTTTATGGATTTTATTTACCAGTGCTCACATAAAATGAGTGTAAATATTTAGAAATAAAAGGACGTAATAACGAAGGGAGAGATTTATATGGCAGTAGTGTCAAAAAGTTATTTATTAGAAGCAGGTGTTCATTTCGGACATCAAACAAAAAGATGGAATCCAAAAATGAAGGAGTACATTTTTACATCAAGAGACGACATTTATATTATTGACTTACAAAAAACAGTTGAAAAACTTGAAGAAGCATATGCCGAATTATTTAAAGCCACACAAAACGGCGGAAAAGTGTTATTTGTAGGTACAAAAAAACAAGCACAAGAAGCAAGTATCGAAGAAGCAAAAAGATGCAAAGGATACTATGTGACTGAACGTTGGTTAGGAGGAACACTTACTAACTTTAAAACAATTAAAGAAAGAATCAATAGACTTTCTGAAATTGAAGAAATGGAAAAGAAAGGAACATTAGAACTTTTACCAAAGAAAGAAGCAGCAAAGATTAAGAAAGAATACGACAAACTCAATAAAATATTATGCGGTATAAGAGAAATGAATAGATTACCACAAGCAGTTATAATCGTAGATCCAAGAGTTGAAATAAACGCTATTAGGGAAGCAAGAAAACTAGGAATTCCAGTATTTGGAATAGTTGATACAAACTCAGATCCAGACGATGTAGACTTTGTAATACCAGGTAACGATGATGCAGTAAGAAGCGTTAAAGTAATACTTGGAGTATTAGCAAATGCTGTATGTGAAGCAAATGGTTTACCACTAGACGATTATATTACTGAAGATAATGAAATTAAACCAAAAAAGAAAGATAATAAAGTAGAAATAGAAATCATTGAAAAAGAAGTAGAAACAAAAGAAGAACCTGAAAAAATTGAAGCTGTTGTAAAAGCAGAAAAAGAAGAAACAGATTTAGAAAGCATGAAACTTGCTGAATTAAAAGCATTAGCTAAAGAAAAAGGAATTAAAGGCTATTCATCAATGAAAAAAGAAGAATTAATAAAAAAATTAAAATAAAGAGGTGCAATATGGAAATAAACGCTAGTCTTGTAAAAGAATTAAGAGAAATAACTGGTGCTGGAATGATGGACTGCAAAAAAGCATTAGTAGAATGCAACGGAGACATCGATAAAAGCATAGACTATTTAAGAGAAAAAGGTATGAGCAAAGCTGCTAAAAAGGCAGATAGAATTGCTGCAGAAGGATTATCAAACATATACATAAATGGTAACAATGCAGTAGTAATTGAAGTTAATTCAGAAACAGACTTTGTAGCAAAAAATGACGAATTTAAAACTATGGTAGATAAAATTGGTAATGCAATTTTAAATAGTGATGCTAAAACAATTGAAGAAGCATTAGAATTAAATGTCGATGGAACTACAATAAACGATTTAATTGTTAGTGAGACAGCTACAATTGGAGAAAAATTAAGTTTAAGAAGATTTGAAAAAATAACAAAAAATGATGATGAAACATTTGGTGCATATTTACATATGGGAGGAAAAATTTCTTCATTAGTTGTTATAAAGGGTGCGAGCGAAGAAGTTGCTAAAGATGTAGCTATGCAAGCAGCGGCAATGCGTCCTGAATACATAGATAAAGATTCAGTACCAGCTGAAGTAGTAGAACACGAAAAAAATATTTTAAAAGAACAAGCATTAAGCGAAGGAAAACCTCAAGAATTTGTCGACAAGATTATAACAGGAAGACTTGAAAAATTCTTTGCTGAAGTATGCCTTGTACTACAAACTTTCGTTAAAGATAGCGATTTAACTATTAGACAATATTTAGATAAAAATAGTTCAGATGTTGTATCATTAGTTAGATACGAAGTTGGCGAAGGAATGGAAAAAAGAAATGACAACTTTGCTGAAGAAGTAAGGAGTCAACTAAATAATTAGTGATTAGTCATGAAAAAAAATAGAAAAAAAGGAATGGCAATGCTAGTTGTTGCCATCTTTCTTTTGTTAATAATCATAAACTTTGAGAGTTTAAGAAATACAGATGAAAACCTATTACTTAGTTTTAATAGTTCACACACATCATATAAAAAAGTAAAAGACAAAGTATTTGATATATTAACTGAAGATGCAGTAATAATATTTACAAGTGATGATACAGAAGCGAAAGAAGCAAAACGAATTTTATATAATGCGGCGGTAATAAATGATTATAGACCAATTTACGAAGTAGATTTAACCGCAGAAGAAATAGAAATAGAACTTGTAGATAATAAAAATATAAATATAACAAAAGAACCAACAGAATTTTATAAGAAGTTATTAGTAAAATTAGGCTCATTTTCTGAGGTATATGCAATAAAAAATGATTTTGGAGAATACATAAACACAGGATACCAAAAAATATATACGCCACTAGTAGTATTCGTAAAAGATGGGAACATACTATATTCCCATTACTTAAATCAAGAAGAAGAAATAACTGAAGAAGAGTTAAAAGAAGTATATTTATATGGATTTAAATTACTAAGTGAAGAAAATGCTTAAAAGGCATTTTTTTATTTGTCACAAAAAATGTAAAGTTTAATAAAAAACTTAAAAAAAACTAAAAAAATATTTACAACAAAAACTAAAAATAGTAATATAGTGGTAGACAGTGGCAAGATGTGGAAGAAAGTGGGGGAACATATGTTTATAGGCGAGTTTCATCATAATATAGATGATAAAGCAAGACTCATAATTCCATCAAAATTCAGGTGCGAATTAGGAGAAAAGTTTATAATAACTCGTGGTTTAGATAAATGCTTATTTATTTATTCAATGAATGAGTGGGAAAACATAACAAAAAAACTCCAAACACTTCCATTCACTAAAAAAGATGCAAGAAATTTTTCAAGATTCTTTTTAAGTGGCGCTACTGAATGTGAATTCGATAAACAAGGTCGAATCCTAATTACCTCACCTTTAGTTCAATACGCCAATTTAATACAAAAATGCGTTATAATTGGCGTAAATGAACGAATTGAAGTTTGGAATGAAGAAGAATTTAATAAATTCCTAAACGATAACGAAGAGCAATTTAGTGAAATTGCAGAAAACTTATTTACTCAGGAGTAAAAATGCATATAAGCGTATTATTAAATGAATCAATTGAATCACTAAACATAAAAGGTAATGGGAAATACATAGATGCGACACTTGGTTATGCGGGTCATTCTAGTGAAATTCTAAGGAGGTTAGAAAAAGAGGGGTTCCTTTTCGCCTTTGATCAAGATGAAGAAGCAGTAAAATTTAGCACAGAAAAGCTAAATAAAATCAGTAGTAACTTTAAAATCTTTTACACAAACTTTAAAAATATGAAAGAATACGTTAATGAAAAAGTTGATGGAATACTATTTGATTTAGGAGTAAGTAGTCCACAATTAGATGAAAGTGAAAGAGGTTTTAGTTATCATAATGATGCACCATTAGATATGAGAATGGACAAAAGACAAAAGTTAACTGCTTATGATGTAGTAAATAATTATGATTTAGAAAAACTTGTAAAGATATTTTACGAATATGGAGAAGAAAAATATTCAAAAAACATAGCAAAAGAAATCATCAAAAATAGACCAATAAAAACTACATTAGAACTAGCAGAAATAATAAAGTCAAGTGTTCCAGAAAAATATAGAAATAGTGCACATCCAGCTAGAAAAGTATTTCAAGCAATAAGAATTGAAGTTAATCAAGAACTAGAAATACTCGAGCAATCTTTATTAGATGCATTTACACTATTAAACAGTGGAGGAAGATTATCAGTAATAACATTCCACTCATTAGAAGATAGAATAGTAAAAAATGTATTTAAAAAACTAACAGAAGAAGATGAAGTTAGCAAAAAATTGCCAACAACACAAACAGATAAAAAAGCAAAATTAATAACGAGAAAACCAATTATTCCTAGTGAAGAAGAACTAGAAAAAAATAGAAGAAGTAGAAGTGCAAAACTAAGAGTAATTGAAAAAATATAAAGGAGAATAAAAATGGCTAGAAAAAGAGTGATTACATTAAAAGGAGAAAAAGTATTATATGTTTTAATTGGACTATTAATAGTTTTAAACGTTTTAGGACAATCTTTTTCTATGGCATTATTAAGCAAAACAAACATCGAAGTTGAAAGCATGAGAACTAAGATAGAAAAACAAGAAAATTTAAATGCGAGTTTAGAAATGAAAATAAACGAATTAGCGTCTCTCGACAATATTCAAAGTGTTGCATACGCATACGGATTAGAGTATAATAATGATAACATTAGAGTAATTGAAGAGTGAGGTGCGATAAATGAGTAAAGCAAGAACCATTAGAATAAATCGCGTTTTTTTGATGGTTGTTGTTTTTTTGTTTGCACTTATAATTGCAAAATTAGTATATGTAGGATTAAGCCCTGTAGTAGATGGCGTAAATATCAAAGAGTTTGCAGATAGTAGGAATACAAAAAAAGAAACCATAGTTGCTAATAGAGGAACGATATACGATTCAAACGGAGAAATATTAGCCCAAAACGTAAATAGTTATACCGTCATAGCATACCTAAGCGAATCAAGAACAACTGACCCAGAAAATCCTTATCATGTTGTAGACAAAGAAAAAACAGCAAAATTACTATCTCCCATAATAAACATGACGGAAGAGAGAATATTAGAATTATTAAATTATGATGTATACCAAGTAGAACTAGGCCCAGGCGGAAGAGGATTAACGGAACTAGTAAAAGAAGAAATAGAAGCATTAGATTTGCCAGGTATAGACTTTATAAAAAGTACAAAAAGATACTATCCAAATGCAGACTTCTTATCATATACAATAGGTTATGCAAAGACAGATGAAGTAAATAACGTTATTGGAGAATTAGGAATAGAACTATACTATAATAAAATACTAACTGGTAAAAATGGCTATAAAGAGTATCAATCAGATATGTACGGTTACCAAATAGCAAATACTGAGCCACTCATAGAAGAAGCAGAAGATGGAAATGACATATATTTAACAATAGATACAAATATCCAAATGTTTGTAGAACAAGCGATGAACACACTAACCGAATACGGTGTTGACTGGGCATCAATAAGCATAACAAATGCCAAAACAGGAGAAATATTAGGAATAAGTTCTTCACCAAGCTTTGACCCAAACATAAAAGATATTGAATCATATTACGATCCATTTGTTTCATACACGTACGAGCCAGGGTCAACTATGAAAATATTTAGTTTCATGGCAGCAATAGAAAACGGACTATATGATGGGGAAGAGTTATATAACAGTGGACAGTTAATGATAGGAGAAGATAAAGTAACAGACTGGAACACATACGGATGGGGAAAAATATCATTTAATCGAGGTTTTTATGCATCTAGTAATGTTGCTGCAACCTTATTAGCACAAAAACTAGGAAGAGATAAACTAAAAGACTTTTATGAATCATTAGGTTACGGAAAAATAACAGGAATAAATTTACCAGAAGAACAAACCGGAGTCATAAACTTCAAGTACGACATAGAAGTAGCTAACGCAGCTTTTGGGCAAGGAATGAGTGTAACGCCAATCCAAATGGTACAAGCTTTAACGTCACTTGCAAATAACGGAACAGTAATAAAACCATATATAGTAGATAAAATTATGGACGGAGATGAAATAGTATACGAAGGCAAAAGAGAAGAATTAAGAAAAGTAGCAAGTCCAGAGACAATAAAACAAGTATTAGAATTAATGAATGGCACAGTAAACTCAGGAGATAGCATAGCAACAGGACTAAGTTATAAAGTTGACTTTGTAAATTTAGGTGGTAAAACAGGAACAGCACAGATAGCAAGCGAAAGCGGTGGATATATGACTGGGTATTATGACAACATAAGAAGTTTTGCTGGGGTATTTCCATATGAAGATCCAGAAATAATAGTATATGCAGTTGTAAGAAGACTAACAGATACTTCACTACTACCTAAGGCTGTAAAAGCATTAGTAGAAGACGTAGCAACATACTTAAACATAACAAGTACAGACATAATAAAAGAAGAAGGAACATACGAAGTAGATAGTTTCATTAACACTGCAACTAAAGAAACAAAAGAAGATTTAGAAAATAACGGTTTTGAAGTAATAACAATAGGCGATGGCAACATAATAATAGACCAGTATCCTAAAAAAGGAACAACAATAAACGAAAAAGACAAAATATTTTTATTAACAAACGGAACAAACAAAACATATCCAGACATGACAAATTGGTCAAGAAGTGATGTAACATCATTTGCAAACTTAATAGGGTTGTCAGTAACATTTGATGGATATGGTTACGTAAAAAGTACGACGTCAAAAACAGGAGAAACAATAAATTTAAATCAAACATTAAAAGTAATTTTAGAACCAATATACAATTTAGAAGAGAGTTTAACAGAAAACGACAAAGAATGACAAGAATATAATGTATTCTAGTAATGGTGATATCATGAGAATATATTATATTTTTTTAATAAAAAAAGAAATAGTAGAATTAACCAAAACCAAACCTTATAACCTATATAAAATGTTAGAAAACATATATTTAATGAACAATGATGACATAGTATTAGGATACAAGACATTTGAAAAACTGTGCAAAGTCATAAACAAAAACAACTTTAGTAAACTTATAAAAGACATAAACAAAGACAATTTAAATTACACATGCTTTAACAACACACATTTGCTAAATGATTTTCTAAAAAACGAAACAACCAAACTAATAATCAATAACAGCCATATGAAACTAAAAAGTAATGTAGAATACCCATCATTTTTAAAAGACATAAAAAACATTCCAAACCTATTTGTATGTGATTTCATAAATATGGATTACTTCTACATAAAAGACATATTAGTAGAAGCAAAATAATCCAAAAGAATAATACTTGTAAAAAATACATAAAATTGATAAAATGATAAAGAGGTGACAATATATGTTAATGGATATACTTTATATATTAATTGGATTAATTATAGGCGTAATAATTGGATTTTTAATAGCGAGACATTTGATGAAAAAACAACTAAAAGAAAACCCACCAGTAAATGAAGAAATGATAAAAGCACTTATGAGAGGAATGGGAAGAAATCCTAGTCAAAAACAAGTAAATCAATTAATGAAACAAATGAGTAGATTTCAATAATCACTCATTTTTATTTTTTTATCTTTTCTTTTTATAAATTATCATTTAAAATAAACTTTAGGTGAGTAAAATGAAAGATATAAAACTATCTCCTTTAGACATATATCAAGTAATAAACAAAAGCATTTTAAACGAAACTGACAAATTAGTTTTAACGATGCTTTATATGCCTATAATAGGAAATAATAGCATAACTTTATATCTAACATTATATAGCGAACTAAGCCTCAATAATTATATAACTAGAGAACTAACACACCACCATTTAATAAGTACCACTGGACTAGGAATAAAAGAACTAACTATAGCCAGAGTCAAGCTTGAAGGAATTGGGCTTATGAAAACATACATAAAAGAAGATGACATTAATAACTATGTTTATGAATTATATAGTCCAATAAGTCCGAACGAATTTTTCAATCATCCAATATTTAATATGGTACTATTCAATAACATAGGAAAAGAAGAATACAATAGACTAATAAATTATTTCAAAATACCAAAGATGGACTTAAAAAACTACACAGACATAACAGCTCCATTTGACATGTGTTTTAAAAGCGAATGCTTTACACCACTTGAAATAGAAGAAAACATAATAAAAAAAGAAACATTAAAACTAAATTACGAACTAGATTTTGACTTTGACGTAATAATCAAGAGCATACCAAAAAGTATATTTAACAGCAAATGTCTAAACAAAAGCATGAAAGAATTAATAATTAACTTAGGATTTTTATACGAATTAGACCCACTAACAATGGCGGACCTAATAAAAACAGCATTAAATGAAAAAGGATGCATAGAAAAAGAAACACTAAGAAAAAATGTAAGAAAATACTATCAATTTAATAATGGCAATAGATTACCAAGTTTAATATTTAAAAGTCAACCCGAATACTTAAAAAGCAATAAAACAGATAATACTAATCGTACTAGATTAATAAGAGTATTCGAAAACACAAGTCCTTACCAATTTCTAAGAGCAAAATACAAAGGTGCTAGGCCAACAGATAGAGATATGAGCATACTAGAAAATATGCTAGTCGATTTAAAACTAAATCCAGCAGTAGTAAACGTTCTTATAGATTATGTACTAAAAACTAATAACAATAAACTTGTAAAAGCATATGTAGACACAATCGCTGGACAATGGAAACGAAGCGGAGTAGAAACTGCAAGTGAAGCAATGAACTTTGCTGAAAAAGAGCATAAAAAGAAAAACAAAGGAACTAAAACAAAAACAATAGAGAAAACACCAGTATGGTTTAACAAAGAAATAGAAAAAGAAGAAGTAAGCGAAGAAGAAAAAAGAGAACTAGAAGAACTATTAAAGGAGTTTAAATAATGCAAAAAATAAGTAATATGAACAATTATAAAAAAAAGAGTCTAGCACTAACATTAAAAAAAAGTTTCATGTTAGCATTAGAAGATGAAAAATTTGTTAAACTAGTCAATAGATTAGATGTAGATGAAGAAACGTTAATAAAATACACATCCAAACTAGAAAACACTGTATGTGAATTAAGTAATTGTAATGGTTGTAAAGGAATAAGTCATTGTAAAAACCGTGTAATAGGATATGTAAGTTATCCAGAAAAGCAAAATAATGGACTTATTTTCTCATACATTCCATGTAAATATCAGAAAGAACTATCAAAAATAAAAGACACAGTAACATTTTTTGAAACACCAAAATTCTTAAGAGAAGCAAAAATGAAAGACTTATATTTAAACGACAAAAGAAGAATAGAGGTAATAAAATATGCCAAGAACTTCATAGATTCATATAAAAATGGCAAAAAAATAAAAGGATTATATCTATATGGATCATTTGGCAGTGGAAAAAGTTACATTATAAACGCATTATTAAACGAATTAGGAAAAGAAGGAGTTATATGTATAAGCGTATACTATCCAAGTCTACTTAAAACACTAAAAGAAGGATTTAAAACAAATTATGAAGAAAGACTAAAAGAAATAATGGAAAGTGATGTATTACTATTAGATGACATAGGTGCAGAAAACAACACTGCATGGGCAAGAGACGAAATATTAGGGACAATATTACAATATAGAATGGATAACGGATTATCTACATTTTTTACTTCAAACCTAAATCTAGAAGAACTAGAAGAACACCTTAAAATAACCACGAATAGTACTGATAAAATAAAAGCGAGAAGAATAATAGAAAGAATAAAGCAACTTACAGAGCCATTAGAGTTAATCAGTGAAAACTTGAGAAAATAATTTATTTATGATATAATAATCAGTTACAAAAAGGGGAATGGGTTATGGAGTTTAGAAATGGCGATCAATTAAAAGCATATTTAAAAAAAGAATCAATTAGATTAGGAGTTTCAATAAATAATACATATAATACTTTTTTTGCTAGAAATTTACTTGAAGGTATATCTGGCTTAAATTATGGAAATTTTGTTGTTAAAGGTAGTTTTTCACAATTGATTCATTCAGGGAAATTGCATAGACCTGTTACTGATATTGATTTGTCTAGTAACAAAGGAATTTCTGCTTTGAATTTTTTATATGAATTTCTTAACGAACAGAATACATTTGTAACTTATCAAATTAATAGAAAACCTAATGTAACTTCACACGGCACACATAATTTTTCAGTTTATTGTCTTTTTGATGGTATTAAGCATTCAATCGGAATTGATTTTATGCCAGATTATAAATGCATATATGAAATTCAGTATAAACCGGTGCCTACAATATTTTCTAAGGATAAGGAATTTTATATTAATACGCCATCTTATGAAGAGTATTTAGCAGAAAAGCTATGTATCGTTGCCGAAAATAATGTAATTGAAAGAATTTTTAGAGTTAAAGACTTTTTTGATATTTATAAATTACATAATGGACAGTATGATTATGAAAAATTTTCTATTTATTTTCAAAAAATGTTAAGAGAAAGAAAACGTATTTCTATTGACGAAATTGATGTTAAACATTTAAATAAAGAATTAATAATGAGAACTTACGATTTGTGGAATAATGTTAAAAGAAATTACGAGTTTCTCGGTAGTTCGGTGGAATTT
>CALVOO010000006.1 GCA_944350305.1 uncultured Bacilli bacterium | reverse complement strand
AGAAGGAAAAGCAATACAAGAATATACGGTAACGTTTGAATATGCATATAGAGAAGAAGATCAAAGTGCAGATATGGGTAAAACATTTAGTGGAAGCATAGAAATAGAAGCATTAGAAAGCGAATATAGAGAAGTGTATTTATATGCACAAATATTAGAAGATAACCCAAATGTAGAGACAAGAAGTGATTTTAGTACAATATTTACAGAAAGTAATAATGGAAACACAATATATAAAGCAAGTGGACAAGATGGAAAAAATACATATTATTTTGCAGGGCAAGTAACAAACAATTATGTAGAATTTGCAGGATATTACTGGAGAATAGTAAGAATAAACGAAGATAATAGTGTAAGATTAATATATGCAGGAACAAGTGCAACAGATACTGCAGCATTTATAAGTACAAGTCAAGCATATAATTCAAGCTATAATAATAGTGCATATGTAGGATATATGTACACAGCAAGTCAGCAATATGGAACGGGAACAAATAGTAGTATAAAAAGTGTAGTAGACACGTGGTATCAAGCAAACTTGCTTCCAAATTATGATGGATACATAAGTAAAACAGCGATATATTGTAATGATAGAGGGGTAGGAAGCGGAACTTGGAGTGCAACGGGAAGTACGTTTTACTATGCAGCATATGCAAGACTAGAAGCGAGCAAGTCACCAACATATATATGTAGTAATGCAGCAGATAGGTTTACAGCAAGTGAAACAGTAGGAAATGGAGCATTAACATATCCAATAGGACTAATCGCAGCAGATGAGGTAGCATATGCAGGAGGAGTATATGGAAGAAATAATTCCAGTTATTATATAGCCCAGAACGCATCAAGCGGAGCATCGTGGTGGTGGACAATGAGTCCGTACTACTGGTTCAACTACAACCACAACAACTTCGCTAGCGCGTTCCACGTTGGCGGGTCGTCTAGCACTGGCTGCTTGGGCGTCAACTTCGTCTACTACTCGTACGGCGTGCGTCCCGTAATTTCTCTTAAGGCATGCGTTACAACTACTGGTGGAGATGGTACTGCTGATAATCCTTATGAAGTAGGATTAGCGGATGGGTGCGCTGATGTAGAAAATGAGATATTAGAAGAAAATACAGTAAGAGTGAGCGCAACAACAAATGATACAAGTATGGCTACAGTAAATGCCCCAAGTTCAGTAATAATCGATAGTGGAAACTCACATACATTTACATTAACAGTAAATAGTGGATACGAGTATGAAAGTGTAAGTGGATGTAATGGAACATATGATACAAATACAAATCAGTTAACAGTAAGTAATGTAACAAGTAGTACAACATGTTTAGTTAATTTTAAAGCGCAGAATCCATTATATGCACAAATCTTAGAAGATAACCCAAACGTAGAGACAAGAAGTGATTTTAGCACAATATTTACAGCAAGTAATAATGGAAACACAATATATAAAGCAAGTGGCCAAGACGGATTAGATACATATTATTTTGCAGGTGCAGTAACAAATAACTATGTAAAATTTGGAACGAATAGTAGTGGACAAGACCTATGGTGGAGAATAGTAAGAATAAATGAAGATAATAGTGTACGTTTAATTTATGCAGGGACAAGTGCAACAGATACAGCAGCATTTATAAGTACAAGCCAGGTATATAATACTGAAGATAATAATAATAGTAGTGTATATGTAGGATATATGTATACAACAAGCCAGCAACATGGAACAAATACAAATAGTCCAATTAAAACGGTAGTGGATAATTGGTATGTAAGTAACTTAAATAGTTACTCAGAATATATAAGTAAGACAGCAATATATTGTAATGATAGAACTTCTAAATATGATGTTTGGTCAGAAAATAATGCTGAATATGCTGCATATACAAGACTAAATCTAAATAAAACACCAACATTCACATGTAGTAATTCTAATGATAGATTTACAGCAAGTACAAGTACAGGAAACGGAAAACTAACATATCCAATAGGATTAATAACAGCTGATGAGATAAGCTATGCAGGAGGGTTATATGCAACTGCCAATACAAGCTATTATATAGCTCAGAATGCATCAAGTGGTGTCGATTACTGGTGGACAATGAGCCCCACTCAATATCTTATATATCCAGAGATTTCTTGTGTTAGTGTTTCCTATAGTAATTTGATTGGTGAAATTGACACGGTTGGCTCTTTCTTTGCTGGAGGCGTGCGTCCCGTAATTTCTCTGAAATCTTGTGTTCTTGCCTCTGGAGGAAGTGGAACGGCAAGTGATCCATATACGGTAGAGTTAGCAGATGGGTGCGCTAATGTGGAGAATGAGATATTAGAAGAAAATACAGTTAGGGTGAGCGCAACAACAAATGATGCAAGTATGGCAACAGTAAATGCGCCAAGTTCAGTAATAATAAATAGTGGAAGCAGTCATACATTTACATTAACTGTAAAAGATGGCTATGAATATGAAAGTGTAAGTGGATGTAATGGAACATATGATACAAGTAATAATACACTTACAGTAAGTAATGTAACGAGTAGTACTACATGTCAAGTTAATTTTAAAGAAGAAGCCCCTACATTTGCAGAAACAATACTAGCTGATAATCCAAATGTAAGTACAAGAAGTAGCTTTAGTAGTGTATTTACAACAAGTAATAATGGAAATACAATATATAGAGCAGCAGGCAAAGACGGAAAAGATACATATTACTTTGCAGGAACTGTTACAAATAACTATGTAAAATTTGCCGATAAGTTCTGGAGAATAGTAAGAATAAATGAAGATAATAGTGTACGTTTAATATATGCAGGAACAAGTGCAACAGATACAGCAGCATTTATAAGTACATCTCAAGCATATAACTCAAATTCTTGGAATAGTGCATATGTAGGATATATGTACACAGCAAGCGAGCAATATGGAACAGGAACAAATAGTGATGTAAAAACAGTAGTAGATAACTGGTACTCAAGTAACTTGAATAGTTACTCAGGATATATTAGTAAAACAGCAATATATTGTAATGATAGAACGGTAGGAAGTGGAAGTTGGAGTGCAACAGGAAGTTCATTCGACTATGCTGCATATACAAGACTAAATACAAATAAAACACCAACATTTGCATGTAGTAATTCTAATGATAGATTTACAGCAAGTACAAGTACAGGAAACGGAAAACTAACATATCCCATAGGACTGATTACAGCAGATGAAGTAAGTTATGCAGGTGGATTGTGGGCAACAGCTAACTCAAGCTATTATATAGCCCAGAACGCATCAAGTGGGGCAAGCTACTGGTGGACAATGAGTCCGAACAGCTGGAATAGCGACCGCAGCGAACTCGTGGCTGGCGTGTTTATGATTGGTGGTGCATCTAGCACTGGCTACTTGGGCAACATCTACGTCTACCGCACGTACGGCGTGCGTCCCGTAATTTCTCTGAAATCTTGTGTTCTAGCCTCTGGAGGAAGTGGAACGGCAAGTGATCCATATACAGTAGAATTACCAAGTGCGTGCTCAAGTGCGGAAAATTAAAATTCTAATTGATTATACTTGTTCTAAATTGTATAATTAAATTGGTGATAAACATGGATAGTAAACTTGAAAGGTTTTTAAAACTAATTGATTTTGATGAAGAAAACTATTCATGTTTTTTTGATGCTAAAATAACTAATGTTAAAGTTTCTCTTGAACATAAGAGTTGGTCTTTGTATATTAAAATTGGTAAAATGATAAGTATTGATTTATATAAAGATCTTATTAGTAAAAGTAAAAATATTAAAAATGTTAAAAAAGTTAATTTTTATTTTGCTTTTGATGATGAAAATGGTGTGTTTGCTGAATATTTTGATTATTATTTTGGATTGTTGAGAGAAAAATATCCTATGTTAAATACTATTAAAAATGAAGATATTATTAGGGACGGTAATATTATTAATATTAATGTGTTAAATAAGATTGAAGCTGATAAAATTGATAGTTTAAAAGATGAGATTGTTATGTTTTTGAAGAGTGTTGGTTTCTTTGATATTTCTATTGAATCTGTTATTAGTGAAGATTTGCAAAGTCAAGTTAAAGAGTTATTTAAAACTAATGAGGTTATTAAAGTGGAGGAGAAGAAATCTAATGAGGTTATATTTGGTAATCTTATTAAAGGTAAGAGTGTTTCTTTGAAAAGTATAATTGCTGAAGTTAATGATGTGATTTTAGAAGTGTTTGTTTTTGGTGTTGAAGAAAAGGAAACTAATAGTGGTTTTACTATTTTTACTCTTAAAATAAGTGATTATAGTGATTCTATTTATGCTAAAATTTTTACTAAGGATAAGGATATTGTTAATAAAATAAGAAAAGATATTAAGGTTAGTTCTTGGTATAAGATGCGTGGTTACATTAAACATGATAATTTTGCTAATGATTTGGTTTTTAATATTAGGGATATAATGAGTGTCGATAGGAAAAGTGAAAAAAGGGTTGATAATGCTGTTGAAAAAAGGGTTGAGCTCCACGTCCATACTGTAATGAGCCAAATGGATGGTCTTATTAGGTGGGATAAGCTCCTTAAAAAAATTGGTGATTTTGGACATCGAGCTGTTGGAGTTACTGATAAAAATAGTGTTCAATCTTTTCCTAAGTTATACAAGAATAAAGGGGATATTAAGGTATTATTTGGTGCTGAAATATTTTTGGTTGATGATGAATTTAAAATTATAAATAAGGAAACTGATGAAGATTTAAGGGATAGTACTTACGTTGTTTTTGATCTTGAAACTACTGGTTTTAATGCTGAGTTTGACAGTATTATTGAAATAGGCGCTGTTAAGATTAAAAATGGGGAAATAATTGATAGATTTGATGAGTTAATTAATCCGAATGTTGAGCTTAGAAGTGAAATAATTGAGTTAACGCATATTACTGATGATATGTTAAAGGATAAAAGAAGTGAAGAAGAGGTTGTTAGTGATTTTATCAAGTGGTTTGGGTATTCTCCAATGGTTGCGCAGAATGCTAGATTTGACGTTTCTTTTTTAACACGTGCATATAGAAAATATAATCTTGGTTCTTTTAATAATACTGTTATAGATACAATGGAATTAAGTAAAGTGCTAAGTCCTGATATGCATAGACATAGTTTAAGTGCTTTGGTTAAAAGATGGGGTGTTGAGTTTGATGAAGAAGCACACCATCGCGCTGACTATGATGCTGAGGCAACTGCTAAGGTGTTTTATAAAATGATTTCGTCTCTTGATTCTAGTTTTAAATTAATTAGGGATTTGAATAAATTAGTAGACGTTAATACTGCAGTTAAGAATAATAAACCATATCATATAACTGTTTTTGCTAAGAATAATGATGGACTTAAAAATTTGTTTAGAATTATTAGTTTTGCTAATACTGATTATTTTTATAAAACTCCTAGAATGCCTAAAAGTAAATTAATCGAGTTAAAAGAAGGATTGCTCATAGGTAGTGGATGTGTAAATGGAGAAATATTTAATTTGGCAAAAACTCAAGGTGAAGATGAATTAATAAACGCTATGAACTTGTATGATTTTATTGAATTAAACCCTCCTAGTATATGTGATTTTTTAATTGAAAGTGGTGAATTTACTAATCCTTATGAATTAAAGGAAACAATGAAAAAGATTATAAAAGCTGCGGATAAAACTGGTAAACCTGTTGTTGCTACAGGGGACGTTCATACTCTTGATCCTGAAGATAATATTTATAGAGAAATTCTTGTCGCACAAAAACAGTCTGGTGGTGGATTTCATCCTCTAAATAAGCCAAGTATTAAACACATACCTAATGCTTATTTAATGAATACTGAGGAGATGCTTAAAGAGTTCGAATTTCTTGGTGAAAAAAAAGCATATGAAATTGTCGTTAAAAATAGTAATATGATAGCTGATATTCCAGAAGAAATAGAAGTTATTAAAAAAGATTTATACCCACCTAAAATGGAGAATAGTGCTAATATTGTTAGAGATATGGTATATGGTAATGCTAGAAAAATTTATGGAGAAGTATTACCTGAAATCATTGAAACTCGACTTGATAAAGAAGTCGGTGGAATTATAAGTGGCGGATATGACGTGATGTATTTAATAGCCCAAAAGTTAGTTCAAAATAGTAATGAGCACGGATATATGGTAGGAAGCCGTGGTAGTGTTGGTAGTAGTCTTGTTGCAACGTTTATGAATATTACTGAAGTTAACCCATTACCGCCTCATTACGTTTGTCCAAATTGTAAGAAAAGTATTTTTGAACTTGATGGCGAAAGTTTGGCAATGAAATATGGCAGTGGATTTGATATGCCAGATAGGATTTGTGAATGTGGAACTAAGATGAAAAAAGATGGACAAGACATACCATTTGAAACATTCTTAGGATTTAATGCAGACAAAACACCTGATATAGACCTTAACTTCAGCGGAGAGTATCAATCAAAAGCTCATGAATATACAAAAGTATTATTTGGTGAACATAATGTTTATAGGGCTGGAACAGTAAGCACAATTGCAGAAAAAACTGCATATGGTTTTGTAAAAGCATATATGGAAGAAAAAGGTATAACTATGAGAAGACCTGAAATAGAAAGGTTAGCTAGTGGTATAACTAAGATAAAAAGGACAAGTGGTCAACATCCAGGTGGAATTATAGTAATACCGGCTTATAAAGATGTATTTGATTTTACACCATACCAGTATCCTGCAGAGAATCCTGAAGCAGACTGGTACACAACACACTTTGAATTCCATGATATAGAAGAAAATGTATTAAAACTTGATATATTAGGACACGATGATCCAACTGTATTAAAATACTTATGTGATGACGTAAACGTCGATATTAATGATATTCCACTTGATGATAGAGATGTTTTATCATTGTTTACTAGTCC
This sequence comes from uncultured Bacilli bacterium, assembly GCA_944350305.1. Taxonomy (GTDB): domain Bacteria; phylum Bacillota_I; class Bacilli_A; order RF39; family UBA660; genus CALVVN01. The sequence continues at coordinate 24,375 of CALVOO010000006.1, read as the reverse complement.
TAAAGCTCTTGGCGTTACTTCTGAAGAATTAGGTTGTCCTACTGGTACCTGGGGTGTACCTGAATTTGGCACTAATTTTGCAATAAAAATGCTTACTGAAATTATGCCGACTAAGTTTGCCGATTTAATTAAAATTGCTGGTTTAGCTCATGGTACTGATGTATGGGCTGGTAATGCAAGGGATTTGCTCTTAAGTGGAACTTGTACGTTTGATCAAGTAATTGGATGTCGTGATGATATTATGATTTATTTAATTAAGTGTGGAATTGATAAAGGTAAAGCTTTTAAAATTAGTGAGTTTATACGTAAAGGTAAAACTGCTAAAGAGCCGGATACATGGAAAGAACATAAGGAAGTATTAAAAAGTGCTAATGTGCCAGATTGGTATATAAATAGCTGTGAGAAAATAAAATATATGTTTCCAAAGGCACATGCATCAGCATATGTAACAAATGGATTTAGGGTAGCGTGGTTTAAAGTTCATCATCCGATTAATTACTACAGGGTATTTTTGTCAATTCGTAAAAGTGATTTTGATATAGAAGCAATGTTAGGCGGAATTAATACGTTGAATGCAAAAATAAAAGAAATTGATGAAAAAGGATTTGATGCTTCAGTTAAAGAAGAAGCAGTAAAAAGTACTCTTGAAGTTGCTAAAGAGATGGTGCTAAGAGGTTTTAAATTTGAAAATATTTCTCTCACTAAAAGTGATGCAACTATGTTTGTATTAAATGAAAATAAAGATGGTCTTTATCCACCATTTACTGTATTAGATGGAATGGGTGATACTGCTGCTAAAAAGTTAGTTGAAGAAAGAAATATAAAGCCATTTGTTAGTATAGAAGATGTGCAATATAGGGGTAAAGTTTCTCAAACTTTAATTGATAAAATGCGCGGATTAGGTGTATTTGCTGAATTACCTGAAAGTTCACAATTAAGTTTGGATTTGTTTAGTAATATTTGAGGTGAAATATGCAATTAATAATATTAGCTGCAGGAAAGTCTAAAAGATTTGGTAGGCCAAAACAACTAGAGGAAATATATGATAATAATACAATAATTGATTACAATATAAAAAACGCAGCAAAGAGTCAAATAAATGACATAATTATAGTGACTAACAAAGAATTAGAAAATAAAATGAAAGAAAAATATTCAATGAAGGCAAAATTATATACGAGTAATTTTAAAAACAAAACTATAGGAAATTTATATACTTTATATTCTGTTTTAGATAAAATTAACGGTGATTTTGTTGTAATAAATGCTGATGATTATTATGAAAAATGTGTTTTTAAAAAAGCAAAATGTTTTTTAAATAAAAAAAATACAAATTTGGCAGTTATTGCTTATAAATTAAAAAATGTTTTAACTAGTAATGGCTCAGTTAATCGTGGAATAATAAAAAAGAACAGAAAATGTTTATCTGATATTAAAGAAACATTTGGTATAGAAAAAATTGACGATAATATAAAAGATATAGATGAAAATATTTTAAGTAAAAATACTCTTGTTAGCATGGGCTTTTATATGTTTAGAGAACAAATAAAAAAGGATATAAAAGAATATGTAGAAGAAGCTATAAAGAATAAAGAATATTTAAAAAAAGAATTACAATTAACTGAATTTATATCAAAAGTAAAATGTAAATATAATATTTATGTGTTAAAAACAAATGCAAAGTGGACAGGATTAACTTTTAAAGAAGATGTAAAAGATTCATATAATTTTTTTAAAAACAAGTGCTAATAAGCACTTTTAATTTGGTTTTATAAATGGTATACTTTTAAAAGGTGATAATGTGAAACGTACAATACTTGTGGATGGAAATAATCTTTTATTTAGAAGTTATTACGCAACTGCATATAATGGAAATTTAATGAAAAATAGTAATGGGTTTCCAACTAATGCTATATTTGGTTTTGTAAATATGATAAATAAAATAATCTTAGAAGAAAAACCAGAATATATGTTAGTTGCTTTTGATAAAGGAAAAAACTTTCGTCATGAAAAATATAAAGAATATAAAGATGGAAGAATTAAAACGCCTGAAGATTTATTACTTCAATTTCCATATGCAAAAATGGTATTAGAAAATATGGGAATAAAATATTTAGAAGTAGATAATTATGAAGCAGATGATATTATAGGAACATATGCAAGACTTGCTGATGAAGATAAAAATTATGATGCAACAATCATTAGTAGTGATAAAGATTTATTGCAACTTATTAGTGATGATGTAAATGTTAAATTGCTTAAACAAAAAGATTATATACTGATGGATAAAAAAGTGTTTATGGTGTATTACGGAGTAGAATCAATCAAAATGATTGATTTAAAGGCTTTAATGGGGGACACAAGTGACAATATACCTGGAGTCAAGGGTATTGGAGAAAAAACTGCAATAAATTTGATAAAAGAATATGGATCATTGGAAAATTTATATGATAGTATTGATACAATAAAAGGTAAAATAAAAGATAAACTAATTGAAGATAAAGATAATGCTTTTTTTTCAAAAGAACTTGCTACTATATATAAAGAAGTACCTATTCCTTATACATTTGAAGATTTAAAAATAAAAAATCATGATATAAAAAAATTGATAAAAATATATGAAGAATTAGAATTTAATTCGTTAATAAAAAAACTTAAAGAAAATGAAACTTTAGATGTAGAAAAAAAAGAAGGAATTCATTATAGTGCTATAGAAAATATTGAAAAACCTTTTGCTTTTTATCTAGAACTTACTAACGATAATTACCATTTAGGAGAAATAATAGGTTTATCTATTTATGATGGAGCAAAAAGTTATTATTTAACTAAAGATGAAATTATTGAAAATAAACAAATTTTTAAATATGCGGCTTATACATATGACTTAAAAAAAAGTATGGTAGTATTTAAAAAACTAGGAATAGATCTAACACATGTTGAATTTGATGCTATGATAGCATTTTATCTATTAAATAAAAATGTAAATGATGACGTAAGTTATGTGTCAAATGCCTATGGTTACGATATAAGTTATGTTAACGATATTAGAAAAAATAATTTAATAAAAGATATTGTTTTAAAAAGTAAATTTATATATGAAGTAGTAGAAGATTTAAAATCAGATTTGAAGAAATTTGAATTAAAAAAATTATTTGATGAAATAGAAATGCCATTGATTGAAGTATTAGCAAACATTGAAGAAAATGGTATACGTGTAAGTAAAAAAATACTTGATGAAATGAAGGAAGAAATTTCTATAAAAATAGATTTAGTAAAGAATAAAATATTTAATTATGCAGGGGTTGAATTTAATATAAGTTCACCTAAACAATTAGGCGAGGTGCTTTTTGATAAACTAAATTTACCTTATAGTAAGAAGAGGGGAAAAACAGGTTATTCTACTAGTCATGATGTTTTGGTAAAATTAAAAAACATACATCCTATTATAAATTTAATATTAGAATATAGAGAAATGACAAAATTATATAGTACATATTTAGAGGGACTTAGTAATTATATATTAGATGATGGAAAAATACATACTATATTTAAGCAAACAATTGCGAGAACTGGACGCTTAAGTTCAACTGAACCAAATTTGCAAAACATACCGGTTAGAACTGAAGAAGGAAAATTAATAAGAAAAGCTTTTTTACCTGAAGAAAATTCATTAATAATGACAAGTGATTATTCACAAATAGAACTTAGGGTTTTAGCTCATATATCAAAATGTGAAAACCTTAGAAAAGCTTTTTTAAATCATGAAGATATACATACAAAAGTTGCAAGTGATATATATGGGGTGCCAATTGAATCAGTAAGCAAGAGTATGAGGAGGACAGCAAAGGCAGTAATTTTTGGAATAGTTTATGGTATAAGTGGAGATGGATTAGGACAAAACCCAGAAATAAATGCAAATAAAGCAAAAAAATTCATTGAAAAATATTTAAAGATGTATCCAGGTGTAAAAGAGTATATGGATAACATAAAAAAAGAAGCCTATGAAAGCTACTATGTAAAAACAATATTTGGCAGAATCAGATATTTAGATGAATTAAGAAATACAAACTATATGATTAGAAGCATGGGCGAAAGAATGGCACTAAATACACCTATACAAGGCAGCAGTGCAGATATAATAAAAAAAGCAATGATTGATGTATATAAATATTTTAAAACAAATAAATTAAAAAGTACGATGATATTACAAATACACGATGAATTAGTATTCAATGTAGTAAAAGAAGAAAAAGAAAAAGTTACAAAAATTGTAACTGAACTTATGGAAAACGCATATAATTTAGATGTACCACTTAAAGTAGAAGTAGAATTTGGAGATAACTGGTACAACGCAAAGTAGGTGTAGTTATGACAAGCAAAGAACTTCTTGTAAGTTTAATAACTAACTTATCACTAGGAATTATAAAAGTGATAGGTGGCTTTTTTACGAATTCAAAAACATTAATTAGTGATGGAATACATTGTTTATCTGATATGTGCACTGATATAATTGGAATAATAGGCACAAAGTTAGCAAAGAAGAAACCTGACAAAGAGCATCCATTTGGGCACGGAAAAATTGAATATGTAGCTAGTATGCTTATGAGTGTTTTTATAGTGTTGTTAGGGTTTACATGTGTAATAAATTCGTTTAAAAGCACAACTAATGACACAAATGCAATTGCTTTGATAATATTATTCTTCTGCATACTTGTGAAACTCATATTAAGTAATTACTTATTACAAAAAGGGAAAAAACTAAATAACTCTATATTAATAACAAATGGAACAGAAAGTAGATATGATGCGTATAGTTCAATGTTTGCATTAGTATTTATTGCATTAAGTTTAATAAATCCAAACAATAAAATAATAAATTATGATATTATTGGAAGTGTAATTATAGGTATTTTAACAATAAAAATCGGTATACAATTATTTATAAGAAACATACAAAGTGTAATTGGTGAAATAGATACAAATATAGAAAGGCAAGAAATACTAAAAAATATTATATTGAAAACTAAAAAAATAAATATAAAAAGACTAACAATATTAAAGTATGGACATTATGAAAATGTAATAATTGATTTATTCGTTAACCCTAAAATGACAATAAAAGAATCATATAGAATTGAAAATAAAATAAAAACAGAACTAAAAAAAGATGAAAGAGTAAAGTACGTTACAATAAGTTATGCTCCAAAAGAAACTATTTAATAATAACTTTACTTTTATATTCATCTTTAATAAGCTCAGGATTATTTAAAATCATAGAATAAATCGTTGTTATCTTAAGTTCATAATTAAGCAATTTATAACCATTTTTAAATTTTGTTAAAATAGGTAAAGAAGAAAGTTTTTTAGCATTTTTCAGTATTTCTTTACCTTTTTTATTCATACCTAAAATACGAATATATTCTAGTTTAAAATTATTTGCTTCTACTTTAGTTATATTAAATAAGATAAATAGCAAAATTCTACTTATTCTATTATAAGTATATCTTTTAGTTTTAACATTTAAAATAAGTTCATTTAAATTGTTACTAATTAAAGCAGCATTATATAAACGACTGCAAATAGACTCGTCAACTAAATGAAATTTAAATAACTCATCTTTATTAATCAAAATAGTATATTTTATTAAATTAAATAACAAATTAAAATCAAAATTATTTTGTTTCAAATAATTATATGTTTCAATAGGTACAGAATTTTTAAAATCCAAATTATTTAAATATTTATTCCTAATATTTGATGCACTTATAATATCAGAATCACTTACTAAATCATTATAATCATTAGAACGTTTTATAGATTTAATAATTATTTTATCATTTATCTCTAAAACACTTTTAATATAAGAAACAGCTAAAATATCATTAGGAGTATTTACTTTTAAACTAGTGAGATCGTTAATAGCATTGGAAAGACTGGTAGGATAGTTAAAACCCTTATTCATGTTTGCCTTCACTAAATTATCAAATTTTTTGTTGTTAAGTTGAATTTTAGCTATTTTGATCAATTTTAAGATATCATTAGATTCACTGCCAAAAACTAATATATCTATACCGATTTCATTTAATAATTTTACAGCATTATAAGCAAATGTATCTGCGCTTTGACAAAAAACTGAAGGTAGTTCTATAACTAAGTCAACACCATTGTTAAGCGCAACATCTGTTTTTTGCCATTTATTTAACAAACTAATTTCTCCACGCATGGTAATAGAAGAACTCATAACTATGACAATAGAAGAATCTTTATATATTTTTTTTATTTCATTAATTTGATAAATGTGTCCATTATGAAACGGGTTATATTCAACAATTATTCCTATTTTCATTTTACTCCCTCTATAATTATTAAAGTTTTTTTATTAAAGTATAAATGCCTTCTGTTAGTGGTATTTCATTATCCAGTATAAGATATGGATTGGATAAAGGAATTTTGTAACCATTAAAGCTTTTTAACATTTCAGAATCTTTTATAGAATTCCCTAATGAGTATATATTGTCTTTTTCAAGATTTAATTTTAATTCTTTTAATAACGTTACTATTGAATTTCTTAAGTTTGAATTATGTGTGATATGAATTTGATTTAAGAAACTTTTGATTTTTAAATCAAATTCTAAATCGGATAATGTATTATATCCTACTGATTTTTTTGTATTTATTCTTATCTGATATGGTGCATTTAATGTTGGGTTTTCAAATGGATCTAAATAATTAATTGTTGTAATTTCATATAAATCTCTTATAAATTCTATTAAAGATTCTATTTCGTTTTCGTCAATGTAATTTGCCTGAATTATGTTTTTTCTTTCATCAAATGTTAAGTTGCCATTATCGCATATGAGGTAATCAAAAGGAATTTTAGATTTTTCTAGCTTTCTTTGTATTTTACTTGGTGTTAAAAAACTAGATAATATAAAAATGTTTCCTTTTTTTCTGAAATTTTCAATAGCTTTTGTGTTTCTTTGTATTGATAGTTTTGCATAAATTGGATTGAATGTGCTATCGTAATCACTTATTAATATTTTCATTTGTATCCTCCATGAAAAAATATTTTATCATAAATTATTCTACACAACAATATATGAAATTGTTTTATAATATAGTATAATATATATGAGGTGAAAAAAATTGATTATAGATTTAAACCCGTTGTTTAGTGGTATTAAAAAAGTCATTGAAATAAATGAAACAATTGTTTTTTCTTCAAGTGATTTAAAAAATACAAGTATAAAGAAATTGGATAAAGTTTACGTAACTGGAACAATAAATAAAGTTAGTGATGAAAGTGTGGATTTAAAAATTAATATAAGTACAGTGATGACTTTAGAAGATTCTGTGACATTAGAAGATGTAAATTATCCCATAAATATTAATATTCACAAAGTAGTGGGAAATGTTGATGATGATGGAGAATATTATAAAATATTACAAAATACTCTTGATATTCTTCCAATTGTGTGGGAAAATATTGTATTGGAAGTTCCCCTACGTATTGTTAATAATGAAAGGGAAACTGTTATTGAAGGTGATGGTTGGTCTTTAAATAAAGACAATTCGAATTCGCCGTTAAGTGATTTAAAAGAAATGTTAGATATGGAGGAAAGAAGATGAAATTAGATTTACAAATTTTTGCTGTTCCGTTTAGAAGAGTTAGCAAGACCGCAAAACGTCAACGTAGAACGCATTTAAAAAAAGAAGCACCTACAACAGTTGTTTGTAAACAATGTGGTGCTCCAATTGCACCTCACAGAGCTTGTACTAAATGTGGGTACTATAAAGGCAAAGAAGTTATTAAAACTAAAGAAGAAAATTAATTCACTATATGTGAATTTTTTTGTTTGTAAAAATGTTGTCATTTTTTTGTTATTGACACTAATAATAAAAATTAATATAATTACATTGTATAGTAGGAGATAACATAATGAAGAAAAGTATATGTTTAATTTTTATAACATTAATTAGTGTAGTATCTATATTTGTTTCAATAAATAAACCAAAAGAAGTAAAAAAAGAATACAAAAATGAAAGACAATTAATAGCATATACAATAGACGGACAGACAATGACAAGTAATTTTCCAAATAAAGAAGATGGATATATAGGAGAAAGTGTAACTTGTACGAATGGAGTAACAGGACAGTGGAATAATGAAACATGGAAGTTAGAATTAAATGATGTAACGACTACAACGAGTTGTACAATAAATTTTATAGAATATACACCATATTTTTATGAACAAATACTAGCAGATAATCCAAATGTAGAGACAAGGAGTGATTTTAGTGCTATATTCACAACAAGTAATAATGGAAACACAATATACAAAGCAAGTGGACAAGATGGAAAGGATACATATTATTTTGCAGGTGCAGTAACAAATAACTACGTATATTTTGGAGGATATTACTGGAGGATAGTAAGAATAAACGAAGATAATAGTGTGCGTCTTATTTATGCGGGTACAAGTGCAACAGATACAGCAGCATTTATAAGTACATCACAGGCATATAACTCAAGTTATAATAATAGTGCGTATGTAGGATATATGTATACGACAAGTCAGCAGTATGGAACGGGAACAAATAGTCCAATAAAAACAGTGGTAGATAACTGGTATGCAAGTAACTTGAATAGTTACTCAGGGTATATAAGTAAGACTGCAATATATTGTAACGATAGAACGGTTGCAAGTGGAAGTTGGAGTGCAACAGGAAGTACATTCTATTATGCTGCATATGGAAGATTAGTCACAAATCAAACACCAACATTCATATGTAGTAACAGTAGTGATAGGTTTACAGCAAGTACAAGTACAGGAAATGGAAAACTAACATATCCAATAGGATTAATTACAATTGATGAGGTATACTACGCAGGAGGATTATATAATACAAAAAACTCAAGTTATTATATAGTCCAAAACGCATCAAGCGGAGCAAATTACTGGTGGACAATGAGTCCGTACTACTGGCGCGGCAGCAACGCTACCGTGTTCTACGTGGGTGGGTCTTCTTACACTGGCAACTTGAACGACGACTGGGTCAGCAACGCGCGCGGCGTGCGTCCTGTAATTTCTCTTAAGGCATGTGTTACTGTTTCTGGTGGAGATGGAACTACTGATAATCCTTATGAAGTAGAGTTGGCTGAGGGATGTGCTAATGTAGATAATGAAGTACCAAAAAATCCAGTGACAGTAAGTGCAGCAACAAATGATACAAGTATGGCAACAGTTGTAGCGCCAAGTTCAGTAATAATAAATAGTGGAAACTCACATACATTTACATTTACAGTAAAAGATGGATATGAATATGAAAGTGTAACAGGATGTAATGGAACTTATGATACAAGCACAAGTAAATTAACAGTAAGCAATGTAACAAGTAGTACAACATGTCAAGTGAACTTTAAAGAAAAAGCACCAACATTTGCAGAAACAATTCTTGCTGATAACCCAAATGTAAGTACAAGAAGTAGCTTTAGTGCTGTATTTACAACAAGTAATAATGGAAACACTATATATAGAGCAACAGGTCAAGATAACAAGACAACATATTACTTTGCAGGGACTGTTACAAATAACTATGTAAAATTTGCTAATAAGTACTGGAGAATAGTAAGAATAAATGAAGATAACAGTGTGCGTTTAATATATGCAGGAACAAGTGCAACAGATAAGGCAGGTTTTATAAGTACAAGCCAAAAATATAATTCTATAAATGATAATAGTGCTTATGTAGGATATATGTACACGGCAAATCAGCAATATGGAACGGGAACAAATAGTAGTATAAAAACGGTGGTGGATAACTGGTACACAAGTAACTTGAATAGCTACTCAGGATATATAAGTAAGACAGCGATATACTGTAATGATAGAACGGTAGGAAGTGGAAGTTGGAGTGCAACAGGAAGTGGATTCTACTATGCTGCATATACAAGACTAAATACAAATAAAACACCAACATTTGCATGTAGTAATGCAAATGATAGGTTTACAGCAAGTACAAGTACAGGAAATGGAAAACTAACATATCCAATAGGACTAATAACAATGGATGAAGTATACTATGCTGGAGGATATACAGCAAATAACTCAAACTATTATATGGCCCAAAACGCATCAAGTGGAGCAAGTCAATGGTGGACAATGAGTCCGAACCGCTTGGGCTACGGCAGCGCTCTCGTGTTCCACGTGGGCGGGTCTTCTAACTCTGGCCGCTTGAACTACGGCAGTGTCAGCAACTCGTACGGCGTGCGTCCCGTAATTTCTCTGAAATCTTGTGTTCTCGCCTCTGGAGGAAGTGGAACGGCAAGTGATCCATATACAGTATCGTTAACAAGCTCTTGTGCTAGTTTAGAAAATTAAGAAACCATATCATAGGTTTTTTAATTTGTAAAAAAATTAGCACTTGCATATTGACATTGCTAATGCATAATATTATAATATGTTTAGCACTTGGAAATAATAAGTGCTAAAGGGGAGAGAATATGATTGGAGATAGACAAAAGAGTATCTTGAAATCTATTGTTGAAGAATACATTAAAACTGCTAGACCTGTTGGTTCTAAAAGTTTATGTAAGAAGTTTAAGTGTTCTAGTGCTACTATTAGAAATGATATGCTTAATTTGGAAGAACTAGGATACTTGGAAAAACAACATATCTCTTCTGGACGTATACCTTCTGAAAAAGGTTATAGATACTATGTAGACTATTTAATGGAGCCAAAGAAAATAAGTGGTGAAGATATGTTAAAGCTTCAAACTATATTTTCTAATAATGAACTTAATTTGAGTTCTGCCATTGAAAAGAGTCTTGAGATTATTAGTGATATTACAAATTACACGTCAGTTGTACTTGGTAAAGCTTCAAGTGATAATAATTTACAAAAAGTTGAACTTATACCAATTACTGAAGAAACTGTTGTTGCAATTGTTATTACTGATAAAGGTATTGTTGAAAATAAACAAGTTAATTTATCTGAACGCGTTGATATGGGTGAAATTAGTAAAACAAGTGAAATACTTAATAAAATGCTTGTTGGAACTCCTATTGATGAAGTAAGTAGTAAACTTGAATTTGAGATTAAACCTATTATTGGTAACTATGTTAAAAATTACGAAGTTTTGTATAACGCGTTTTATGAAGCATTTAGTAATTTTGCAACTAAAGAATCTGTTAAATGGCGTGGTAAAGCTAATATATTAAAACAACCGGAATTTTCTAATGTCGACGATGTTAAAAACATTGTAAGTAAATTTGAAAGCAAAGAAGTAGTGAATAAAATTGAAGGTACAGACGATGAGGTTAAGATATATATTGGCAAAGAAAGTGAACTTGATGATAATGTAACTGTAATTAAAACTAAAATTAGACTTAATGGTGAAGATATGTCTATTGCAGTTATTGGACCTAAAAGAATGGAATACGGTAAAGTCGTAACAATGCTAGAATATATTAAAGACAACTTAGAGAAGAAAGGATAGGTTATGGAAAAGACAAAAAATAAGAAATGTAAATGTAAAGAAGAAGTAAATTCTAAAGAAGAATGTAAATGTAATGATGAATGTCATTGTGATGAAACTGAGTTAAAACTTAAGGAAACTGAAGACAAGTTATTGCGTTTACAAGCTGAATTTATGAATTACCAAAATAGACGTGAAAAGGAACTTGAAACTTTATTTAAATACGAAGGTGAAAGTATCATTAAAGAAGTGTTAAAAGTAGTTGATAATTTTGAACGTGCGATTAATATGGATGATGATGACCTTAGTGATGAAGTTAGTAAGTTCTTAAGTGGGTTTAAGATGATTTATACTTCTTTGGTTAATATGCTTACTGATTTAGAAGTTACTGAAATTGACGTAGACGGTAAAGAATTTGATCCAACTATTGCAGAAGCAGTGCTTGTTGAAGAAGATAAAACTAAACCTGCTAATGTAGTACTAGAAGTATTACAAAAAGGATATAAATATAAAGATAAAGTCATTAGACCAGCGATGGTTAAAGTTAATAAATAAGAAAGGAATTGATAAATTATGAGTAAAATTATAGGAATAGATTTAGGTACAACTAACAGTTGTGTAGCTGTACTAGAAGGGGGAAAGCCAAACGTTATTACGAATGCTGAAGGAGAAAGAACGACTCCAAGTGTTGTTTCATATAAAAACGGTGAAATTAAAGTTGGAACTGTTGCTAAAAATGAAGCAATAACATCTCCAGATGTAGTAAGAAGTAATAAAAGATATATTGGTACTGACCATAAATTTAAAGTAAATGGTAAGGAAGTAACATCAGTTGAGGTAAGTGCGCAGATACTTATGAAACTTAAGAAAGATGCAGAAGCATATTTAAATGAAAAAGTTACAAAAGCAGTTATTACTGTTCCAGCATATTTTAATGATGCTCAAAGACAAGCAACTAAAGATGCTGGTAAAGTTGCTGGACTTGAAGTTGAAAGAATTATAAACGAACCTACTGCTGCTGCTATTGCATATGGTATTGATAAACAAGATAAAAATCAAAAAATTCTTGTATACGATTTAGGTGGAGGAACATTTGATGTTAGTGTTCTTGAAATCGGTGACGGTGTTTATGAAGTACTTGCAACTGCTGGTAATAATAAACTAGGTGGAGATGATTTTGATGAGAGAATTATTGATTACTTAGTAAGTGAGTTTAAGAAAGAAAATGGTATTGATTTATCACAAGACAAAATGGCATTACAAAGACTTAAAGATGCAGCTGAAAAAGCTAAAAAGGATTTGTCTAGTGCAGTTACAACTAATATAAGCTTGCCATTTATTACGCAAGGTAGTGCTGGACCTTTACATTTAGAAAAGAGTTTAACACGCGCTAAATTTGAAGAATTGATTAGCGATTTAGTTGAATCAACTAAAAAACAAGTTCAAGATGCTTTAAAAGAAGCTAAATTGAGTTCTAGTGAACTTGATAAAGTATTACTTGTTGGTGGATCAACACGTATTCCATGTGTTCAAGAATTAGTTAAAAAGGAAACTGGTAAAGAACCAAGTAAAGAAGTTAACCCAGATGAAGTTGTTGCTATGGGTGCTGCTATTCAAGGTGGTGTTCTTACTGGTGAAGTAGATGATTTAGTATTACTTGATGTTACACCATTAAGTTTAGGTATTGAAACTCTTGGTAATGTTATGACTGTTTTAATTCCAAGAAATACTACAATTCCAACTACTAAGAGTCAAGTATTTAGTACTGCTGCTGATAATCAACCTGCTGTTGATATTCATGTATTACAAGGTGAAAGACCAATGGCTGCTGATAATAAAACACTTGGAAGATTCCAACTTACTAATATACCACCAGCACCAAGAGGTGTACCACAAATTGAAGTATCATTTGATATAGACGCAAATGGAATAGTAAATGTAAAAGCAAAAGACTTAGGCACTAATAAAGAACAAGCTATTACTATTACTTCATCATCTAATTTAACCGATGCTGAAATTGATAAGATGGTTAAAGAAGCTGAAGCTAATAAAGAAGCAGATGCTAAAAAGAAAGAAGAAGCAGAAGTTAAAAATGAAACTGAACAAATGATATTTAGTACTGAAAAAGCTTTAAAAGACTTAGGCGATAAAGTTAAAGAAGATGAGAAAAAAGAAATAGAAGAGTTAATTGAAAGTGCTAAAAAAGCATTAGAAGGTAATAATATTGATGAAATAAAAACTCAAAAAGATAAATTAACTGAAAAAGCAATGGCTTTAAGTCAAAGAGTTTATGAAGAAATGAATAAAGCTAATGCAGAAGCTTCTCAAAATACTGAAAATAATAGTGATAAAACAGATAATGTTAAAGAAGCTGAATATGAAGAAAAATAAGTTCTAGATTTTCTAGAACTTTTGAATATGAAAGGACAAATTATGGAAAATAGTTGGAATTTAAGTAAAATTATTAAAAATAATAAAGAATTTGATAAATTAATTAGTGAATGCGAATCATTAATTAATAAACTTATTAGTTATAAAGGGAAGATTACTAAAAATAGTAAAACTTTATATGAGTTTTTAAAGTTAGATGAGGAACTTGATAGAAAATATGAAAGATTATATATTTATTCGTATTTGAATTATTATAGTGATATGACGAATGATAAGTTTAAGAGTTTAACTTTAAAAGTTAATAATTTGGGAGAAAAAATTTCTGTAAATTTGTCCTTTATTTTACCTGAAATGATGGAATGCGACTATAAGACTATTAAAAAATACATTAAAGAAAATAGTGGTTTAAAAGAATATGCTTTTTCTCTTGAACAAACTTATAGGTATAAGTCTCATACTTTGAGTAAATGTGAAGAACAAATTGTTACTAAGGCAACTAATGCAATGGGTCTTTGTGATGAAGCTTATGGATCTTTAAATAATGCTGATATTAAATTAGAAAGTATTAAAAATGAAAAAGGAAAAGTTGTAGAACTTAACCAATCTAATTATTCTGTATACATTAAAAGTAAGTCTAGTAAAGTTAGAAAAAGTGCTTTTATTAGTATGCATAATTATTATAAAGATCATATTAATACAATATCTAATTTATATCTAGGTGATATAAAAGAACATTATTTTGTATCAAATGTTAAGAAGTTTAATAGTCCTTTAGAAAAAAGTTTATTTTCAGATAAAATAAAACCTGAACTATATGATTTATTAATAAAAGTAGTTAATGATAATTTGCCTTTATTACATAGGTATATAGTTTTAAAGAAAAAAATGCTTAAGTCTAAAGATTTTCATATTTATGATATTTACGTTGAACCAGTTAAAGTTAAGGATAAGAGAGTTAGTTATAATGAATGCTTGGATATTATTTATGAAGCTTTAAAACCTCTTGGTGAAACATATATAAGTGATTTGAAAAAGGGCATTTTAAATGGATGGGTTGATGCTTACCCTAAAAAGGGTAAAAGAAGTGGTGCTTATTCTTGGGGTAGTTATGATACTATGCCTTATATAAGCATTAATTATGAAAATAATTATCAAAGTGTTGATACTTTAATTCATGAACTAGGACACTCTATGCATTCGCTTTATTCAAATAAGTGTAATAGTTATAGTGATGCTAGTTATCCAATATTTTTAGCTGAAATTGCATCTACTGTAAATGAAATGCTTTTAGTTAAATATATGTTAAATAATACTAAGAATAAAAATGAGATTAAAAAGTATGTTTTTGAATTACTTGAAAGTATTAGAACGACTATATTTAGACAAACTATGTTTGCTGAGTTTGAACGTGATATTTATGCAAAGTATAATGATGGTGTTAGTATAACTGGTGAAGAGTTGTGTAATACTTATTATGAACTAAATAAAAAATATTTTGGTAAAAACATCGTGCTTGATGAAGAAATTAAATATGAATGGGCGAGAATTCCGCATTTTTATACACCTTTTTATGTCTATAAATATGCGACTGGTTTAATTGTTTCGCTTATTATAAGTGATAAACTTTTTAAAGAAGAAGGCTTTAAAGATAAATATATTAAGTTTTTAAGTAGTGGAGGATGTGATTATCCGCTCAATATTCTTAAGAAGTTAGGAATAGATATTACTAAGAAAGAAACTTTAGAAAATGCATTTAAAATATTTGAAGAATATTTAAATATTTTAGAAAAGGAGTAATAAATGAAGAAAGACTATTATGAGGTTTTAGGTGTTTCTAAGAATGCTACTGATGATGAAATTAAAAGTGCGTTTAGAAAACTTGCTAAAAAATATCACCCAGATGTTAGTAAGGAAGAGAATGCTGCTGAAAAGTTTAAAGAGGCACAAGAAGCTTATGCTGTTTTAAGTGATAAACAAAAGAGAAGTCAATATGATCAATTCGGGCATTCTGCGTTTAATAATAACGGGGGTGGTGCTGGCGGTTTCTCTGGTGGATTTGATTTTAGTGATTTTAATTTTGATGATATATTAAGTGAAGTCTTTGGCGGTGGATTCTCATCTTTTGGTTTTGGTGGATTTGGTAATAAAAAAAGTAAAACTAGGGCTAGAAAAGGTGATGATTTAGTATATAGGATGAATGTTACTTTTGAAGAAGCTGCTTTTGGTACTAATAAAGATATTACAATAGATGTGACTGAAAACTGTAAAAGTTGTGATGGTGTAGGTGGGCATGGTGTTAAAACTTGTCCTGTATGTAATGGTGCTGGTGTAGTTGTCGAACAGACAAGAACCCTTTTAGGCGTTATTAATTCTAGAACTACTTGTTCTAACTGTGGTGGAACTGGTAATGTTTACGAAGCTACTTGTGATGAGTGTCGTGGAAAAGGAAAGGTTAGAAAGAGAAAAACTATTTCTGTAAAAGTTCCTGCTGGGATTGATACTGGTGAACAAATAAGATTATCTGGTAAAGGTGAAGCTGGGCATAATGGTGGAGATAATGGGGATTTATATATTGAGTTTAATGTAGAAAGTCATCCATTATATAAAAGAGAAGATAATAATATTATTATAGATATGCCTGTAACTATTACTGATTTAATCCTTGGGTGTAGAAAAGAAGTTAAAACTCTTTATGGATTTATTGATGTTAAAATACCTGCTGGAAGTCAAGCAGGAGATATTTTGAAAGTTAAGGGAAAAGGAATAGAAAGTGTACATACTGGTCGTATGGGTGACTTGTTTATTGTTTTAAACCTAGTTTTACCTAATAAATTAACTAGAGAACAAAGAGAATTACTTGAAAGGTTAGATGAAACTGATTTGGAAAATAGTGATGAATTTAAGAGATTTAATAGATTAAATAAGTAAAAATGTAAAAAAATGTAAAATTTAGCAAAATTTAAAAAGAGTTTTGCTTTTTTTATGAGTATATATAATAGTGTAGGAGGTAAAATGGCTCTTATAGATAATGAAATAATCGGAAGAATCAGGAAATCTAATGATATTGTTGATGTAATAGGCAGTTATATTGATTTAGTTCCTAAGGGTAAAAATTATTTTGGTGTTTGTCCTTTTCATGATGATCATAGTCCTAGTATGTCAGTTAGTAGGGAAAAACAAATTTATAGATGTTTTACTTGTGGGGCAAGTGGTAATGTTATTACATTTGTAATGAATTATGAAAATATTGGGTTTGTAGATGCTTTAAAAAAATTAGGGGACAGAGTTCAAATACATTTAGATATTAAAAGTAGTCAAAAAGATTCAAAATATAGCGAACTTTATGATATATATAAATTAAGTACTAGTTTTTATAAGAATAATTTAAATTCTCTTCTTGGTGAAAAAGCTAGAGAATACTTAAATAATAGAAAAATTACTGAAGATATGATTAAAACATTTGATATTGGACTTAGTTTAAATGATTCTTTAAGTAAAATGTTGCTTAAAAAGTATGATGCTAAGAAACTTATTGATATTGGCTTATCTCATAAATATAATGGTAAAATTGCTGATTTATTTTTAAACCGTATAATGTTTCCTATTAAAGACTTAAATGGTAATATTGTAGCTTATAGTGGAAGAAAGTATGATGATAGTGACGCGCCTAAGTATATTAATACTAAGGAAACTGTTATTTTTAAAAAAGGTAATGTTTTATATAATTATTTTAGTGCTTTAGAAGAAGTAAGGCGTAAAAAAGAAATAATTGTTTGTGAAGGATTTATGGAAGTTATACGTCTTTATTCAATAGGAGTTAAAAATGTTGTGGCATTAATGGGGACAAGCTTTACAAGTGATCAGTTAGAAGTTATTAAAAAACTAAATGTAAATGTTGTTCTTAATTTAGATAATGACGACCCTGGTAAACTTGCGGCGTTTCAAATTGGTGAAACGTTATCTAAAAATGGTATTAATCCAACTGTAATAGTTTTTGATAGATATAAAGATACTGATGAACTTATAATGAATGATGGTGTTGATGCTTTTTTAAGAGCTTATAACAATAGAATTAGTTATATTGATTATAGACTTCATTATTTAAAAAGTAATAAAAATTTGAATGATTCAGTTGAACTTGCTAAATATATTAATGAGGCAATTTTGTCTATTAATGAAATTGATGATGATGTGTTAAGGGAAATAAAAGCAAAAGAACTATCAACTGAATTTGATATTAGTTTGGAAACTATTAAATCAAAGTTAGTTGCAAAGGAAGTTAAACCTAAAGAAACTGTTAAACCTAAAAAGGTTATTTTACCTGATAAATATAGAAAAAGTGAAATTAGGATAATATATTTAATGCTTAATAATAAAGAGGTAATTAGGAATTATGAAAAGAATCTTGGATTTTTACCTCATGAAGATATGAAAAAACTTGCTAATGAAATAGTTTATTTCAAACAAATTAATGGTGGATGGGATTATGCTGACTTTATAACTTATGTTATGAATAAACCTTGGTTAAAAGAAGCACTTGATATTGTGTTAAATACTGAACAAGGTGAAGAATATTCTAAAGAAGAACTTGAAGACTATTTTACTACTATTAAAAAGTTTGAAGTGGAAAAGCAAATAAGTAATTTAACTAATAAAATGAAAGAAACATTAGATATTGAAGAAAAAATTAAAATTGCAAAGAGAATAGAAAATATTAAGAAGGAAGTGTTAGAATGGTAGAGAATATTAAAAGTTTTGAGGAAAGAATACAGGAATTGGTGAAGCAGGGAAAAGAAAATGGTTTTTTGACTTATGAACAAATCGCTAAGAAAACTATAGATCTAGAATTGGATAGTAATTCATTAGATGAATTATATAACACTCTTATAGAAAATCAAATTGATATTAAATCAGAAGATGAAAACGATTCTTCAAATATTGTACTTGAAGATGAAGATATTGAGTCAATAGATATACCTAATGAATCTAAAGACATGAGTGTAAACGATAACGTTAGGATGTATTTAAAAGAAATTGGCAAAATTAGTTTACTTAATTTAGAGGAAGAACAAAATTTAAGTAGAAGAGTTGCTGAGGGTGATGAAGAAGCTAAAAGGTTACTTGCTGAGTCTAACTTAAGACTTGTGGTAAGTATCGCTAAAAGATATGTTGGACGTGGTCTTTTGTTCCTTGATTTAATACAAGAAGGAAATATGGGATTAATGAAGGCTGTTGAAAAATTTGATTATGATAAAGGTTACAAATTTAGTACTTATGCAACTTGGTGGATTAGGCAGGCTATTACACGTGCTCTCGCAGATCAAGCTAGAACTATTAGAGTTCCTGTTCATATGGTTGAAACAATTAATAAAATGGCTAGAATTGAAAGACAAATGACTCTTGAACTTAATAGGGAACCAAGTGATGAAGAACTTGCTAAAAAGATGGGACTAAGTGCAGATAAAATTGTAGAAATTAGAAAGATTAGTCAGGATCCTGTATCTTTAGAGACACCAATAGGTGAAGAAGATGATTCACATTTGGGGGATTTTTTAGCAGATGAAAGGACTATGAGCCCAGAAGAATTTGCAACTTATGAAATACTAAAAGATGAACTTAGAGATGTTTTAAAAACACTTACTAAAAGGGAAGAAGAAGTGTTGGAGCTTAGATTTGGTCTTCTTGATGGATCTTGTCATACTCTTGAAGAAGTAGGTAAAAAGTTTGGTGTTACTCGTGAAAGAATTAGACAAATTGAAGCAAAAGCACTTAGAAAATTAAGGCATCCATCACGTGCAAAAAGATTAAAGGATTTCCTAATTGACTAGGTTAGAAGCAATAAATAATAGAATATCTGAAAATGACATTGTTTTAGACGTCGGTTGTGACACAGCGTTGTTGGGAGGTATGCTTGCTAAAAGAGGTATTCATAGTTTTGCATCAGATATTAAAGAAAATATTGTTAAAAATGCATATGAAAAAGCATGTAATGAAAAAATTGATAAATATATTAAATTTATAGTTAGTGATGGGCTAGATAATGTAAAAATAGATGAGATAGATACGTTGGTTTTGGCTGGTATGGGAACATATACTATCCTTAAAATACTAGAGAGAACTAATAAAATATATAAAAAAATTATTACTATTTCTAATAATAATCATGATATTTTAAGAATCAATATGAATAATCTTGGTTATTGTATTACAGAAGAAGAAATAATTAAAGAAAATGGAAAATATTATAATTTGATTGAATTTAAACCGGGCAAAACCAGTTATACTAAAGAAGAAATATTATTAGGTAAAAATCATAAGAATATTAAGTTATTAATTGAAAAAAATAATTATTTATTATCTAAATATAAATATTTTTACGATAAAAATGAAAATGTAAAAAAACTAGTTGATGTTATTAAAAATTATAAGTATAACTAGTTTTTTTTTATTGAAAAAATGTAAGTGTATCTAAATCAAAAGTACCCCTTGAGTTGTTACTTTTCTTTGAAACAAAATTATTAATTGGACGTTCATATTGTTTTGATATTTTTGCCTGTTCTATTACTTCTTCTTTTTTTACTGTATTTATAGTATTAAAAAAACTTTTAACGTTTGAATATATTGGTTTTACTTGTTTATATACTGGTATAGCTTGATTTACTAATGATACACTTTTATTTATACCGCCTATTATTTTAGATAGATTTAAGTTTGTAAACATAATATTCACCTATATTATTTTATGTTTAAATTAAAATTAGTTTAATATTGTAAAAAAAACTTTTTAAATTTTAAATGCTATGCTATAATTAAATAGTATAAGAATAGAGGGAGTAAAATGAAAAAAAAGAATATTAATGTATTTAAAAATATATTTAACTTCATCTATATTATAGTGAAATTTAGTTTTTTGAATTTATATAGAATTTTAAAATTTACATTTTTTGAATTATACTTTCTTATTAAATATTTTAGCATTGGTTTATTTAAAGTTTTCGACTTTGTTATAACAAAATTTATTTCGATGCTTAGTTATATTGGTTATGGTGTTATTATTGTTTTTAAAAACGTTGGAAAATTTTTATTCTTTTTGTGTAAAATTATTTATAGATATTTTTTGAGGTTTATTTGTATTGAAATATATTTATTGTTTATGGCAATTTCAAAAGGTTTTGTTTTGAGTGTTAAAATAATTCTATATCAATTTCCAATTTATTTAATTAATAAATTTGCAGATTTTCTTGAGTATTTAGCCAATAAGTTTAAATCTACTATCGAAAGAATAACTACTTATATTAAAGAAATACCACTGAAAATAAAAGATTATTTTGTTAAAAAATGGAATAATTTGGCAATAGTTAAATATTACAGAAATAAAAGGGATAGGGAACTTGAGGTTTTATTTATAGATAAATTTGGTAAAGATGCAGAAAGAAGTGAAAAAAAGCAAACGTATCAATATTTGGCTAGAAATTCTAATGGAAAACTTGTTAAAGGTTATTTTAGTGCATTTTCAAAATTGGACACTCATTCATATTTGCTTGATGAAGGTTATGAAGTGTATGAAATTAAAACTAATTGGTGGATAAACTTTTTACATGGTGAAAGTAAATATTTCCAAAAAAATATGAGAAGTAAGGATTTAATATTTTGGCTTACACAGTTATCTACTTATATTAAAAGTGGAATACCGTTAACAGATGCCGTTAAAATTCTTGCACAACAAGATAAGAAAAAACGTTATAAAAAAGTTTATGATTCGTTAACGTATGAGCTCACTATGGGTGAAAGTTTTAGTGAAGCTTTAAAAAAACAAGGCAATGTTTTTCCGGGCTTGTTAATTAATATGATTAAAGCAGCCGAGCTTACAGGAGAACTTGAAGGTACACTTGATGAAATGAGTAATTATTATAGTGAAAAGCAACAAACTAAAGATGCATTGGTTTCTGCTATGACTTATCCTACAATAATTTTGATATTTGCTGTTATAGCTGTAAGCTTTATTTTAGTTGTTATTATTCCTTCTTTTGTAGATATATATGAATCTATTGACGTGGAAATTAATGGGTTAACTTTGATTGTATTAAGTGCTTCAGAATGGCTAAGAGAAAAATATTTGTTTTTAATTTTAGGTGTAGTTGGTGTATCAATATTATTTAAAGTATTGTATACTAATGTTAAAGCTTTTAAAACGGCAATTCAATTTTTTCTTATGCATTTGCCAATAGTTGGTAACATGATAATTTATAATGAAATGTCTTTATTTGCTAAAACTTTTGCTGTTTTGAATAAAAATAATGTTTTATTAACGGACAGTATTGATTTACTTAGTAAAATTACAAATAATGAAATTTATAAGATGTTAATGTATGATACTATTTCTAATTTGTTGCGTGGAGATAAGATGAGTTTATCATTCAAAGATAATTGGGCAGTTCCTGAAATTGCTTATTATATGATTACAACTGGTGAAAGTACAGGTGAAATATCTGAGATGTTAGAAAAAGTTAGTGAATTTTATAAGATACAAGAAACTAATATATCTAATAAATTGAAAACTTTTATTGAACCATTATTAATTGTTTTGCTTGCAATAATAATTGGATTTATATTAATTGCAGTTATTATGCCGATTTTCCAAATGTATAATCAGTTAATTTAAGGGGGAGTTATGGAAATATTTATTATTGTTTTTTTGGCATTTTTAGGTATGATTTTTGGAAGCTTTTATGCCTGTATGGGGTATAGAATTCCTAATAAAATTCCTTTGACTAAACCTAATAGTTACTGTGAAAATTGTAAGAAAGAAATTAAATGGTATATGAATATACCTGTTTTTTCGTTTCTTTTTTTAAAAGGTAGATGTGCTTATTGTAATAGCAAAATTGACCCATTGTCTTTTGTTGTTGAAATTATAACTAGTTTTTTATTTATTGTTTTTTATATAAAATATGGTTTTACTGTTACATTTTTTATTTCTATTGTTCTCATTAGTGTTTTAGGTGTTACTATGGTAAGTGATTTTAGATATTATTATGTGAGCGATAGAGTTGTCATTTTAGGTTTAATTAGTTTGATTGTGTTAGTTTATTTTGAAAAGGATTTTATGTTTTATAAAATAATAAGTGGACTTATTTTATTTGCATTAATTTTTTTAATTAAAATAATTGGTGATAAAATATTTAAAAAAGAAAGTTTAGGTGGCGGTGATATTAAATTACTGGGACTCATTGGTCTTGCTTTAGGTTTTTACCCATCACTTATTTCTTTGATTATTTCTTGCTCAATGACTTTAGTTTATTATTTTTTAAGCAAGCAAGAAGAAAAAGAAATTCCTTTTGGCCCTTTTTTGTTACTTGGAGCATTGATTGTTTTGTATTTTATTCCTAGTTTTAATTTATTTTAGTTTGATATAAAGTATAAAAAATCTTATAATTTGTTATAGGTGATAACTGTGAAATTGAAAGTTCTTTTAGTTTTTTTGATTGTTAGTATTGCATCGATTTTCGTTTTAATTTTTATTATATATTTTGAAAATAAAAATATGGTTCCAATTTTAACTTATCATTCAGTTGAGCCTTCAAGTAATAATGATTTAACAGTTGAAGTGTCTAAATTTGAACGTCAATTAAAAATGTTAAAGAAACTAGGATATAAAACTCTTAGCCTTGATCAATTTTTATGTTGGAAAAATGGCGAATGTGATAAACCTAATCATTCTGTTTTAATAACGTTTGATGATGGATATTTAAATAACTATGAGTATGCATTTAAGTTGTTAAAAGAATATGATTTTAATGCTGTTGTTTTTTATTTGGGCATTAATTATGACAAAGAAAACACAAACTATATGAATATAAAAGATATTTTAAAAATTAAAAAGGAATACCCAAATATTGAGTTTGCTTCACATACTTTTAATTTGCATAATCGTGAAATGAAAAACTATGAAGTAGTTAAAAGTGATAGTGATAAAATGAAAAGCATTATTGATACTAAGCATCTTGCTTATCCTTATGGCGAGTATGATTCAGAATATATCCGTGCGTTAAAAGATAGTGGTTATGAGATGGCTTTTACTTTTGGCCCTGGGAAAGAGCATAGAAAAGCTAGATTAACTGATGATAATTATAAAATACCAAGACTTAATATTAGTAATAATATGCCTATGTGGAAATTTGTACTTAGATTGTTGTTACCAATTTAAAAATATGTGTAAAGTTTGTTGTGATACATACTATTGTTTGATATAATATATTAGGAAGTGAATAGAAATGTATGATTTTATTGAAGGAACTATAGCTGTTTTGGAATCTAATTATGTTGTAATTTGTAATAATGGTATTGGATATAAAGTTTTTACGCCTAATCCTTATGTTTTTAAAGAAAATGAAGTTGAAAAAATTTACTTATATAATTATATAAGGGAAGATGAAAATAGTCTTTATGGTTTTAAAACTTTAGAAGAAAGGGAATTATTCTTAAAACTGATCGGTGTTAAAG
>CALVOO010000005.1 GCA_944350305.1 uncultured Bacilli bacterium | reverse complement strand
CTTACAAATTTATTATATAACAAATTATCTAAACTAAAAAGACTATTAACAAAATTTTACTTTGTCAACAGTCTGAATAAATCATTTTAAATATATTTAAAAATGATTTATTATATTATATTATTTTATCAACGAGCAAAAATTTAAATGATAACAACATTTAATTAAACTTGTAAAATTTCAATTTACTATTGTATAATAAAATTACTATGGAAATGTTAAAGTATGAAAATGATTTATATAATGAAGGAATAAAATTAATTGCAGGCATAGATGAAGTAGGGCGTGGGCCATTAGCAGGACCTGTTGTAGCAGCTGCAGTGATATTACCAAAAAATTTTTTTGATGAAAGAATCAATGATTCTAAAAAGCTAAGTGAAAAAAAAAGAAACGAGTTATACAAAATAATTTGTGAAAATGCAATCTCAATTGGTATAGGCATAATCTCAAATAAAAGGATTGATGAAATAAATATTTACGAAGCAACAAAGGAAGCAATGATTCTGGCAGTTAAAAATTTAAGCTTTAAACCAGATTATTTATTAATTGATGCTATGAAACTAGAACTAGATATACCTTCACTATCTATTATAAAAGGTGATGCTAAAAGCCAAAGTATAGCAGCAGCTAGCATAATTGCAAAAGTAACAAGAGACAATATGATGTATGAACTGGATAAAAAATATCCAATGTACGATTTTGCTAATAACAAAGGCTATGGAACAAAGAAACACATTGAATCAATAAAAAAATATGGTATAATAAACGAACACAGGAAAAGTTTTAAACCAGTTAGTGAATACGAATAGTTTTTCTAAATTAAACGATAAAATTTGACAAAAAGTGTAAAGTGTAGTATAATATGTGCATATTCACAAAAGGGGGAATGGTTATGAAAAGTGAATTATTAAAAGCTATAAGCGAAAGACTAGAAAATCTAAAAAAGGAAAAGAAAGAACTTGCGAAAGAATTAAAAAGATTAAAGGGAAACGAAGGATATTTAAGTCGCAAAGGTAGATCAAGAATCCTTGAATTAAATGATATGATTGAAGATATAGATGCAGAGATAAAATCTATAAATCAGGATTACGTATCATACGAAGACTTATGTAAGAAAGTTGAAGAATTAGATCAATTAATTTCAGCTGAAAAAAAACCTCAAACTAAAAAAACTTTGAAAGAATTATATGATGAAAAAATAGAAATTTTGGTTGAAGCTGAAGAAGAATTAGAAGCTTACTATATAGAATCTAAGGATAAAGATGAAAATAATGAGAAAAACAAAAATAATAACGACAATGTAACAGAAAAGGACGAAAATAAAGAAAATAGTCCAAAAAATAATACAGATAATAAAAATAAAAAGAAAAATCACAAAATAAGAAGAATTTTATATACGGTTTTTGGAGCATCATTAATAGTATTGGTTGTTTCGACTATTAAACAATGTGGAAATTCCAAAAAAGAAATAATTGAAACACCAACAATTACAGTTACTCCAAATACGACTAATTATATAACAAATGGCATCGAGAGCACACCTTCTATCGATTTAACGCCTGCTGTAGAAAGTAGCGAAATTTTACAATCTGATGATGTTGAAGGTATATATGCAAAATCCGAAGAAATTTTGGATGACATGGAATATTTAAGTGAAATAGAACATGATTTTGATGGCGAAGAATTAGAAACATTAGTAAACATAATAAGAATTTCTAATGGAGAATTACCTTTAATTAATAATGAGCAACAATATTCACCAAATGCTATAAATAAATATATTGAAGCAAGATGTGATTTATTTGCAAACTACCCATCATCTCCACAGCTTGACAAGATATATAATGTAAATTACGCTGATATTGTAACAGACGATATAAAATTGCAAAAGTTTGCAGAAAAATATGACGTTTTATATAATTCTATTGCCGAAGCTAGAAACACAAAAAATTGGGAAAGCTTTGAATTAAATACTCAAAAACTAGGAGAAGAAATGTATAACGATTGGGTATTACAAGGAATGTATAGTGGAACAAATCCTTACAATTTTGAGCCAGACCAAAGATTATTAGCATTAGGTATTTCAACTGAGAGGTATAGTTCATATGTAATGGAATATGAAAATGCAAACAGCAAAACAGTATGTACGGATGTCTGCATAGATTACTATTCAGGTGAAACTAAAAAAATACCAGTAGAAGATATATTTAATGCCATAATTTTAGGAATAAGTAATGATGCGACGTTGGCAGTCAATGCACCAGATGGTTACCAAATTATTAGTGAAGAATTTTATTACGACTTAAACAAAGAATTAGAATATAAATCTCAATACGTATATAAAAATAATTAATGAGAGGGGGAAATTAAAATGTATAGTAGTGAAAAAAATCCTGGAATCAATTGGAAAGATTTAATTATAAAAGTTATATTTTTTGCGATTTTCATACTTTTATTAATGTGGCTATTTCCAAAAGTTCCTAATATGACAGCATTTTATAGTAATGTATTTAGAGAAAACATATCTTATATGCAAGACGCAGCCAAGAGTTATTATACTAATGAAAGATTACCAAAAAACATAGGGGATAAAGCAGAAATGACTTTACAAGATATGATTAATAAAAATTTAATTATACCTTTTGTTGATAAAGATGGTAATCCTTGTGACACCAACGAATCATACGTACAAGTTACTAAGGAAAGTGAAGAAGAATACTCATTAAAAGTGAATTTAGTTTGCGATACTGAAAGTTCATATATAATTGAAACATTAGGATGTTATGATTACTGTGAAGGTAATAAATGCGAAACAGAACTAAAAGATGAAAATGAAGAAATTGCTAAACAACTACAATATGAATTTAGGCAAGCTTATACAGTTAATGAAACATCAACCAAATGTGATAGTAGTTTATATAGTACTTTGATTAATGGAATGTGTTATGCAACTACTAAAGCAGAAACTAGTTATGAAACAATAGACAAATTATTAGAGACATTAAAAAAAGACTATAACAAAGAAGTTTCTTACGATTGTAGTGAAATTGATACTGAAACTATATGTACGACAAAATATAGAACTGAATACAAGACAGAAACCTTTGAACGTATTGAATATAAAACTGAGCAAGAGTGTACAACTAAATATGAAAAAGAATCTTATGCTTGTGAATGTACAACAAAATTTGTTAATGGAAAATATACTACATCATGTAATACATGTTACAAGACTGTTCCGAAAAAAACTTGTTCAAATGTAAGTGTACCATATACTGTTACATACACTGAGAAAGTTCCTGTTCAAGTGCCATACCAAGAATGTAATGATTATGAATCAACAAATTCCAAAATATGTTATAAAACTGAAACAGCAACTGAATATTACTGTCCAGAGCAAACAGTTACGCAAATTGGATCAGGAGAAAATTTAAAGTGTTATGGTACGGATAAAATAGAAACAGCAAATACATGTCCTAATGGATATACTTATAATTCTAATTTGAAATTATGTTTGTCTAATATTTTTAAAAAACCTGTTACTAATATATCTCAGATTACAAAATATAAATATAAATGGAGTACTTCTGAAACATTAGAAGGCTGGGAAAGAACAGGAAAAACAAGAAGTGTGGCAATATAAATAATAAGCAACAGAAATTTCTGTTGCTTTAATTATAAGGAGATTTAAAAATGAAATCAAAAAAAATAAAGAGATATACAATAGTTCAAAGTTATGGTACAGAAGTAGAAGCTTTTAAAGATTATTCTTCAGCAATTCATTTTATAGAAACGTTAAAGACTTTAAATAAAAGCAAAAAAGAAAAATATTTTTATTCTGATTATGAATTAAAAGAACAAAAATTAAGATTTGTAGTAATCTATAGAAAGTTTTTAAAACTTTTTGAACCAGATTTTTTGGATGAAATAGATAAATCTACAACAAATTATAAAAACTATATAGAATTTTGTAGAGATAAAAAATTAGAAACTAGGCCAATTAATATTGCATTAAGATCAAATGGTAGTATAACAAATTTACCAGTTTTTTATGAAAAAGATAAAAAATATTTAGAAAATTCATATTTAAGGAACGCAATTATTGATAGATGCCTTGATTCTGATTTTGTATATGAGTTATTTAGTGATAACTACATAAATAAATGTAAAAATATGGAAGTATTTTATCACTTAGAAAAGTTATTATTATATAAAAATAGAGTAGATAATAATACACATTCACCTGAAATTTTAATTAAACCTGCATATGATTTTTTTAATAGTTTTATAAAAAAAGAAAACGGTTCACGAAATTATCGTGCCAAGAGATATATTGCAGAATTAATAAGAAATAAAGAAGAAATGGAACTTAGAGAAAAAGAAAGAATTGAATCTTTGATTGACTCAGGACAAGCACATCAATATAAATTATGGGATTACGTAGAACATTAAACGACAAATTAATACTTGTCGTTTTTATATAATTTTAATTGGTGACCAATATGAAAGTATATATTGATTTAATTTTACTTTTAAATTTTATAATAGACTTTTTAATACTTGTAACAATTTCTATAATACTTAGAAGAAATGCTAAAATGAAAAGAATATTATTCTCTACTTTTATTGGTAGTTTATCAATTTTAATCTTATTTATTAATATGAATAACTTTCTATTATTTTTATATAAGTTAATATTAAGTAGTATATTAATATTAATTGCTTTTGGATATAAAGATATAAAATATTTTTTTAATAATCTTTTATATTTTTATACTACTAGCATAATATTGGGCGGTTTTTTATATTTTTTAAATATACAAATAGGTTACGAAAAAGTTGGAATTACTTTTATCAATAATAATTTTAAACTTAATTTTTTAGTTGTTGGAATATTTAGTCCAGTTATATTATATATTTATACTAAGCAAATTAAAGAATTGAGATTATTTTATACAAATAGAAAAAAAGTAAATGTTTATTTAAATAACAATAAAATTGTTGAGTTAAATGGTTACGTTGATAGTGGAAATACATTGACTGAACCTTATGGTGGTAAATACGTTATTATAGCTCATAATAAAGAAATCAGTGATTACATGAGAGCAAACAATTATATTTTAGTACCGTACAAGACATTAAATTATGACGGAATTATTAAATGTATAGTGCCAAAATATGTATATATTGATGGAATTGGTTTAAAAAACAATGTGGTTATTGGTATAAGTGAAAATAAAATAAAAATAGATGGGATAGACTGTTTATTAAATATATTAATGGAGGAAAAAATATGAAGATACTAGATTTATTAATAAAATTATTTAAAAAAGAGATATATTATGTAGGCAGTACAGATATATTGCCACCACCTTTAGATAAAGATACGGAATTAGAATTAGTGATAAAAAGTAATAATGGAGATTTAAATGCAAGAAATAAGCTAATTGAACATAACTTAAGGCTTGTAGTATTTTTAGCAAAAAAATATGACAATACTAACGAGACATTAGAAGATTTAGTAAGCATAGGATCAATTGGACTAATAAAAGGAATTAAAACTTATAAGCCTGACAAAAATATAAAGCTTGCTACATATGCTTCAAGATGTATAGAAAATGAGATATTAATGTTTTTAAGAAAAAATAAAAAAAGAAATACTGAGATAAGCTTTGAAGATTCAATTAATTTTGACGGAGAAGGAAATGAATTGCATTTAGAAGATGTTTTTGGAACAGATCCTGAACTTATTCCTAAATCTTACGAAGAAAAAATAGATAAACTAATTTTATTAAAAGAAATTGAAAAATTAAATAAAAGAGATAAAGAAATTATTAAAATGCGATACGGGTTAATGGGCAGTGAAGAATTTACGCAAAAAGAGGTAGCAGACATGTTAGGAATAAGTCAGTCTTATATATCAAGAATAGAGAAAAAAACAATTAAAAAATTACAAAATTTAATGAAAGTATAATTATTTTATACTTTTTTTGTATAAAAAAGTACGAATATCGCCAAATATATAATAGGTGATATAAGATGGCAAAAAACAAGGTAGAAATAACAGGTATAAAGACTAGTAATTTAACGGTATTAAAGCATAAAGAAATGATTGAATTATTTAGAAAGCTTAAAAAAGGCGATAAAACTGCTAAAGACACATTAGTTAATGGAAATTTAAAATTAGTTTTGTCAATATTAAAAAAATATCATAATAAAACCGATAATATGGATGATCTATTCCAGATAGGATGCATTGGATTAATAAAAGCAATCGACAATTTTGATCTTTCGCATAATGTGAGATTTAGCACTTATGCAGTATTAATGATTGAGGGAGAAATTAAAAGATACATTAGAGATAATAACCCAATTAGAATTAGTAGAAGCATTAAAGATTTAGCATATAAAATATTAAAATTTAAAGAGGATTATACATATAATAATAATTCGGAACCAACTACTAGTGAAATTGCAAAACACTTTGAAGTTAGCGAATATGAAGTTGCAAATGCAATTTTATGTTTAAAGGAGCCGATGAGTATTTTTGAACCAATATATAATGATGGAGGAGACACAATTTATTTACTTGATCAAATTGAAGATAAAAAAGAAAATAAAGAATTAGATGACCTTATAAGTATGAGAAAAGCACTTATGAAAATTAAAGAACGTGAAAGAGATATATTAATAAACAGATTTATCGTTGGAAAAACTCAAATGGAAATTGCTGAAGAAATAGGTATTAGTCAAGCACAAGTATCTAGACTTGAAAAAAATGCTATAAAAACAATGAAAAGATTAATAAAATAATTATTTTTTCATAAAGTGTACTATGAGATTATCTGAGTTACAAAGAAAAAATATAATTAATTTAATTGATGGTTCATTTGTAGGTAGAATTATCGACGTCATTATTGATGAAAGTGGTAAAATAACTGACTTAGTTTTAGAAAAAAACAAAAACAAACTATTTTTTACAGAATCCAATGAAGTTTTAATTAAATTCGAACAAATAAAAAAAATGGGTAGCGACGTTATTCTTATTGAAAATATTAATACTTGAATAAAGTTTTTTTTTTTTATAAAATGAAGAAGGTGAACGAAATGAAAACTATAAAAATTATTTTAATTATAACAATCATTTTTATATTAGATAGGCTTAGTAAAATACTTGTCATCGACAACTTATCATTAGGAGAGAGTATACCAATTATAAAAAATTTTTTTAATATTACATACGTCAATAACCATGGAGCAGCATTTGGCATATTGGATGGTAAAATAGTTTTTATTGTTTTGATTTCAATTATAATTTTTGCTTATTTAATTTATGAGATAAAAAAAGGAATACATAATAATTTAATTACAACATCCATAAGCCTTGTTATAGGTGGGCTTCTTGGCAATTTATTTGACAGACTTGTCTATGGTCACGTTATTGATTTTTTAGATTTTGATTTTTGGAATTATGATTTTGCTATTTTTAACATTGGAGACTCTTTTATAGTATTCGGGACAATCTTGTTTGCTATTGGACTTATTATGGAGGATAAAAATGAAAATAGAAATAACTGAGAAAATAAACAATAGAATTGATATATATTTATCTAAAATTCTTGGCGAAAGCAGAAATAACATTACAAAAAATATCAGTTCAGGTAACATATTAGTTAATGATAAAATTGTAAAAAGCGGGTATAAACCTAAGATAGGAGATATAATACTTGTTAAATTAAAAAATGATACACCAAACATAATTCCCGAAAATATTAAACTTGATATTTATTATGAGGATGATGATATAATAGTTGTTAACAAGCCTAGTGGTATGGTAGTTCATCCAGGAGCTGGAAACAAAAATGGAACGTTAGTTAATGCTTTAATGCACTATACAAAAGGTAAATTATCTGATATTAACGGTGAATTTAGACCTGGTATTGTTCACAGAATTGATAAAGATACTAGCGGATTGTTACTAATATCTAAAACTAATAAAGCTCATCGAATTTTAAGTGAAGATTTTAAAAATAAAAAAATCAAAAGAAAATATATTGCTTTAGTAGAAGGCGTGATAAATGAAAATTCCGGCAAAATTGATGCGCCTATTGGAAGAAAATTAAACGATAGAATCAAAATGGGGATATGTGCAAATGGCAAGAAAGCTATAACTAATTTCAAAGTATTGGAAAGATTTAAAAATTCAACTTTGGTTGAATGTGTACTTGAAACCGGGAGAACTCATCAAATAAGAGTTCACATGGCATATATAAATCATCCAATTATAAATGATCCTTTGTATGGAAAAAATTTTGACAAATATGGGCAAATGTTGCATGCTGGATACATTGGTTTTATTCACCCAATAAAAAAAGAGTTTATGGAATTTACTTGTCCTTTGGAAAAGAAATTTTTGGAAATTTTAAACTCTTTTAAAAATTCATAAGCCATATACTTAAACTTACTATAAATAAATATATTGTATATATAAAATAAGGTATTAAAACATAAAAACTTTTTTTATCAATTTTTTTACTTTCAACTAGTAAATAAAATGTACTTATTAATACTATTGTGTTTATTACAAAACCTAAAAAAGGGCTTTTTAAATTATAAAACATTAGTGGGAAAATCATATTTGCTAGATAGTTAATTATTAATACAAAAAAATAATCATTATTACCTATTATATTTCTTTTATTTTTAACTAATATAATAGATGTAGTAATAGTAAAATATAATATAATCCATACAATACTATTTAAAGTAGGATTTATTACATAAGAAGGAGTGTTTAACAATTCATAATAAACCGGATCATATTTAAAAATTAAACTGCCTAGAAACCACAATAATAATATAAATATAAAGTAAAATATTTTTTTCATATTCACCTCTTTATAAAATATATGAAAAAGTGTATAATATAATTACAGAAGGAGTTAATATGGCAAACATAATAATTAATAAAAAAGATGATATTGTTGTTAAACTTGTTCATTATTTTGTTACTGAAAAAGATTACAAACCTATAGTTGTAAACGGTTTGAAAAATGAGATTTGGTTAGAAAATATGAACAATGACATAAAAATTATTAGACTTAATATTAATTATATACATAATAATGAACAATTAAATAATGATTTAAGAAAAGTTGATGCTATTAGAAAAAACATTAAGAAAAAAACTTATATATTTAAAATGAAAGTTTTAAACATTTTAATTGATTGCGGAGAAAATGTCACTATAGGTAACACAGAGGATATTGAAAGTGTTGAAGTTAAAAAAATAAGTGATATTAAAAAAAATAAATTTGTTAATGAATATTTTCCTGATTTAAAAGATAAGATTAATAGCAAAAAATCAAATGTAATAGATATGTTTAAGATGACAGAGGAATTAAATGATAAAACAGTTAAGGACGATAAAAAAATGTCAAAATTATTTAAAAATGGCATTCCAATAATTACATATATATTAATATTTTTAAACATTTTGATTTTTATTCTTATGTTAAGTCCAGCAATTTATAACGATTTTATAAATTTATTTGCAAATTATTATATAAATATCCAAAATGGAGAGATATATAGACTTATTACATCAATATTCTTGCATGGAAATTCAGTTCATCTATTTTTTAATATGTATGCTTTATACATAATTGGCCCTGAGATTGAGAGGTATTACGGTACTTTAAAATTTTTGATTATATATTTAATGAGCGGAATAATTGGTTCACTATTTTCTGCGGTTTTAACTACTTCAGCATCGATTGGTGCAAGTGGTGCTATTTTTGGATTATTTGGTTCACTTTTATATTTTGGATTTAATTATCGAGCTACACTAGACAGTTATTTAAAAGGACAGATTATTCCATTAATTTTAATAAATCTACTAGTAGGATTAATCGTTCCGGGCATTGATGTTGCAGCCCACGTAGGAGGCTTGATAGGTGGATTTTTAATTTCATACATGTTAGGAATAAAAGGTTTTAATAAAAAAAATCATAATATCCACGGACTAATTATGACAATCATTTTATTAGCTTCATTGATATATATGATAATAATAAAATAAAAAAATGATTTTAAAAATCATTTTTTTTATAATTTTCTATATAAACCAATGGCGATTCCTAATATATTAACTTTGTCCAATATTATTGGGCTCATTGTCTCGTTTTCTGGTTGCAATCTAAAATATCCATTTTCTTTATAAAAAGTTTTTAAAGTTGTATATCCATTTTCATCTAATGCAACAACTCTATCACCATTTTTTGCACTGCTAGTCCTTTTTACTACTACTATATCTCCATCATAGATTCCAATGTTTTTCATGCTCATACCATCCACTTTTAAAGTAAATACTTCTTCATTTTTAGGTATCATAAATGTTGGAATTTGCATATATTCATCTGGAAACTCTATTGCTTCAATAGGATTTCCTGCAGTAATTTTACCTAACAATGGCACCGAAACAACATCCTCGTTTGTTTCCAAATATTCATTTGGCACTAATACTTCAAGTGTTCTAAATTTATTATTTGTTTGAGAAATATAACCTTTATTCATTAAATGCCTCATATGGACAAAAACAGTAGCTGTACTACTTAAATTCATCATATCACACACTTCTCTAACACTTGGACTATATCCATTTTTTGCAATAAATTTTTTAATAGCTTTTAAAGTTTCTTCTTGTTTCTTAGTTAAAGTTTCCATTTAACTTTTACCTCCTATTAAAATGTTAACACACGAACGTAAAGTTGTCAAACATTTTTTTGTGTTTTTATTGACACGAACAAATATACGCCATAGAATATATACAGAAAGAAGGGATATAAATGGAAAAGATTTTAGATAATTTTAAAGGAGTTATTTTGTTTTATATTTTTATTGCATTAATATCCTTATTTATTACTTTAAGAGTAGAAGACTTAAATTCACAAGCTAACGCAATAGACTCAGAAAAAATTAACGAAACTTATTACGCATAAATAATTATAAAACTTGTACTTATAAATTATTCCGTGGTATAATTTACGTATAAAATAGGAGTTGTATTATGGATATTGATAGGAAGATAATAAATGGTATTAGAAGTTTAAGCATTGATATGATTAACGAAGCGCAAAGTGGCCATCCGGGAATCTGTTTAGGAGCTGCTCCAACTATATATACACTATTTCGTTATCACTTAAATTTTAATCCAGAGGATGGAAACTGGTTAAATAGAGATAGATTCATATTAAGTGCTGGGCATGGATCTGCGCTTTTATATAGCACATTATTTTTTGCTGGCTATCCTATTAGTTTGGAAGAACTAAGAACTTTTAGACAAGTTGGTAGCAAAATTACTGGCCATCCTGAACTTAATATCAAAATAGGTATAGAAACTACTACCGGTCCTTTAGGCGAAGGTTTTGCAACTAGTGTTGGTATTGCAATTGCTGAAGAATATTTAAGAAATTGCATTGGTAAAGAAATTTATGATTATTTTACATATGTCTTAGTCGGCGATGGTGACCTAATGGAAGGAATCAGTCATGAAGCAGCAAGCTTAGCCGGAAGTTTAAAATTAGGCAAGCTCATTGTATTATATGATTCTAACAATGTATCATTAGATGGTCCAACTACCGGAGTATTTAACGAAGATGTTTTAAAAAGATTTGAAGCTTGTGGCTGGCATATTCAAGAAATAAATGACGGAGAAAACTTTACTTTAATTAATGATGCAATTAGCAAAGCAAAACAAGTAATAGATAAACCTAGTATCATAAAAATTAAAACAGTATTAGGAATAGGAACATCCAAAGCTGGAAGTAGTGAAGTTCATGGAAAACCATTAAGCGATGATGACATAGAACTTGTAAAAAATAAAATGAATGTTAACCTAATACCGTTTTATGTTTCTAAAGAAGCTGCAACAACATTTAGAGAGGAAATAGAAAAAAGATGCATACCCTTATACAATGAATGGGTTAGCAGATACAATACATTTGTATCAAAAGAAAGTGTGAATAAAAAATTACTTAATTATATTGAAACTGGAGAATTTAGAATAAATTTAAAAACTATAAAAGTTAATTTTGAAGAAGGACAAACTGAAGAACTTAGAATAACAAATGGAAAGCTTTTAAATTTAATTGGAAATTTAACTCCTTTGATAATTGGAGGAAGTGCAGATGTTGCTAGTTCTACAAAGGCATATCTAACACACGGAAATGACTTTAAAATCAATGATAGCAAAGGAAGAAATATTCATTTTGGTGTAAGAGAAAATGTCATGAGCTCAGTTTTAAATGGCCTTGCATTGTGCGGGCTTAGACCTTTTGGTAGTACTTTTCTTTCTTTTAGTGATTATATGAAACCTGGTATTAGACTAAGTGCAATGATGAAACTACCGGTCACTTATATATTTACTCATGACTCAGTTGGCATAGGTGAAGACGGACCAACGCACCAACCCATCGAACAACTTGGTATGTTAAGAAATATACCAAATTTAAAAGTATTTAGACCTGCAGATGTTAAAGAACTAGTTGGTAGTTGGGATTATATAATTAACAATCGCGTTCCTGCTTGTATAATAGTAACAAAAGAAAAATTACCTGAAATCAAAAGTAGCGATATTACTTTTACTGAAAAAGGTGCATATATTATAAAAAAAGAAAAAGGAAGACTTAGTGGCATATTGATTTCAACTGGAGAGGATGTACATACGGCAATTGAAATAAGTGATGAACTTAGCAAAAAAAACATTAATTTAAGAGTAATAAGTATGCCTTCAGTTGAAGTATTTAATGAACAGACTAAAGAGTATAGAGAAGAACTTATGCCTATAGGTAGCAAAATCATAGTGCTTGAAGCAAGTAATGATAAAACATGGTATGAATTTGTATACAATAACAAATACATATTAAATATAGATAGATTTGGTATAAGCGGAAAAAAAGGAGACGTACTTAAACATTTGGGATTTGATAAAGATACATTGCTTATGAAAATAGAGAATCTTTTAAAATAAAGGTTCTTTTTTATAATTAAATTTATAGTGTAATTAATTTTTAAAAAAGCATATATATAAATATATTACTTGACATTTTTATTAAACTAAGTTATTTTTTATAAATGAAAGGAAAAGATATGAAAGAATTGGTAATAGTTGAAAGTCCTAGTAAAAGCAAAACAATTGAAAAATATTTAGGCAAAGATTATAAAGTTACTTCTAGTAAAGGTCATATTAGAGATCTTGCTACTACTGGTAAATATGGTCTTGGTGTGGATATTGAAGATAATTTTAAACCAAATTATAAAGCTATTAAAGGTAAAGGTAAACTTATAACTGATTTAAAAAAAGAAGTTAAGGATTATGATGATGTAATTCTTGCTACTGACCCGGATAGAGAAGGTGAAGCAATAAGTTGGCATTTGAAGGATTCTCTTGGTTTAAAAAATTATAAAAGAGTTGTTTTTAATGAGATAACTAAAGATGCAATTAAAGAGGCTTTTAAAAATCCTAGAGATATAGATATGGATTTGGTACATAGTCAGGAAGCAAGAAGAATATTAGATAGAATAATTGGTTTTAGACTAAGTAATTTAATGAGAAGTAAAACTGATGGAACAAGTGCTGGAAGAGTACAAAGTGTAGCACTTAAGCTTATTGTTGATAGAGAAAGAGAAATTGAAAGATTTAAAAGTGAAGAATATTGGATTATAAACGCCATGTTTAGTGATTTTGACGCAGTACTTACCAAATATAAAAACAAAAAAATAGAAATTAAAAGCGAAAAAGAAGCAAATGATATATTAGATAAATTAAGTAATTCTTTTAAAATAGAGGATATTGAAAGAAAAGAAACTAAGAAAAGAAGCAAGCTTCCTTTTACTACTAGTACTATGACTCAGATGGCTAGTAATAGACTTGGCTTTACTGCTTCTAAAACTATGAGAATTGCGCAGAAACTTTATGAGGGAATTGATCTATTGAATGAAACTGTTGGTTTGATTAGTTATATGAGAACTGATAGTGTTAGACTTAGTGATGTTTTTGTTAATGAAACTAAAGAGTTTATTAAAAATAAGTATGGTAATGAATATATTGGTTATGTTAAAAAAGTTAAGAAAAGTGATAATGTACAAGATGCTCATGAAGCTATTAGACCAACTAGTATATTAAGAACTCCAGAAAGTGTTAAAGATTATTTAGATAAAGATGAATTTAAACTTTATAATTTAATATATATAAGAACTCTTGCTAGTTTAATGAGTGATGCTTTAATCGATAAAACCAATATTACTTTTGATAATAATGATTATAAGTTTAAAACAAATGGACAAATTGTTAAATTCGATGGTTATTTAAAAATATATAATAGTTATGAAGAAGTTAGTGATAAAACTTTACCTGATTTTAGTAGTTATAAAAGTAATGTTGTTGTTAGTAAAAAGATTGAAAAAGAACAACATTTTACTAATCCACCTAGTAGATATACTGAAGCTAGTTTGATAAAGGAATTGGAAAAATTGGGAATAGGTAGACCTAGTACTTATGCAACTATTATTGATATTCTTAAAAAAAGACTTTATATAGAAGTGAATGAAAAGAAGTTTATTCCTACTAAAACTGGTATTCAAATTAC
The DNA here is from genome assembly GCA_944350305.1 of uncultured Bacilli bacterium. Lineage (GTDB taxonomy): Bacteria > Bacillota_I > Bacilli_A > RF39 > UBA660 > CALVVN01. Next base: position 18,819 of record CALVOO010000005.1, on the reverse strand, counting down.
TGATAAGTTGCAAGAATTTTTTAGTGATATTATAAATGTGGAATATACTAAGGATATGGAAAGTGACTTAGATAAGATAGCAGATGGTGAAGAGGTTTGGTATGAACTTTTAAAGAGGTTTTATAATGACTTTGATCCTCTTTTAAATAAAGCATTTAAAAACATGGAAAAAGAAGAACCTGAAAAAGTAGGAGAAACATGCCCTGAATGTGGAAAAGATTTAGTTGTTCGTAAAAGTAAATATGGTTCTTTTGTGGGGTGTAGTGGTTATCCAGAATGCAAATATATTAAAAAAGAAGAAGTTAAAATTAATGAGATTTGTGATTGTCCTAAATGTGGTGGTAAGATTGTAGAAAAGAAAACTAGACGTGGTAAAGTATTTTATGGATGTAATAATTACCCTAAATGTAAATATGCCTTGTGGGATAAACCTACTGGAAAATTATGTAATAAATGTGGTAATTTGTTAGTTTATAAAAACAACGAAGAAACATGTATAGAATGTGATAAATAGAATATTAGTCAACCAAAATAAGTTGACATTTCTAATAAAATAAGGTAATATAATCTATATTGAGAAAGGAGTAAACTATGGTAAAACTAAGATTAAAAAGAACAGGATCAAAGAAAAATGCTAATTACAGAATCGTTGCAGCTGATTCCAAAGATAGAAGAGATGGTAGTTTTATAGAATTAATAGGAACTTATCAACCATTAAAAGAATCTAATAAATACAATATAAATGAAGAATTAGCTTTAAAGTGGCTAAGCAAAGGAGCTATGCCAACTGACACTGTAAGAAGTATTTTTAGTCAAGTTGGTATTATGGAAAAATTTCATAATAATAAAAGAAAATAAATGTCTATAACAGAATATACAGAAATGTTAATAAAAAATTTAATAAGTGATCCCGAGATGTCAAAAGTGAAAGATTTTGAGACTGAAGAAGGACTAATTATTGAAATTTTAGTAAGTGAAAATGATATGCCTTCTATAATAGGCAAAAATGGAAAAGTAGCTAATTCAATAAAAACGCTTATACAAACAAAAGGTTATTTACTAGGCATAAAAAATGTTAAAATAAATATAGATTCTTTCTAAACAGTAAATTATAAAAGATTTACTGTTTTAATTACTAAGTTTTTAAAGATAATTGATAATAAAAGGTTGATTTGATATAATGAAAGCAGTTATGGAGGAAAAAAAATGAACAAAAATGGTTGGGGCCTAACAAATGAGTTGATATTTATTTTAATTTTTATTATATGTTTAGTAATTGTTGTAATTGGACTAAATAAACTTTCTTTGCTTGAAAATTTTAACCCTAATTATCATAGCAATACCAATACTAATAATGGGGCCGTTGAAAAAGAATACGATTATAATTCATTAGAAGAAAAATTAAGAAATAGTACAATTAAATATATAGAGAAAGAATATAATAATCAACTTGGGATAGATACACTAATCATACAATCAGACACATTACGTGAAAAAGGATATTTAACTGACTATTCAGATGAAAACGGAAAGTATTGTTCAGGCTACTGCGAAGTTTACATAAATGAAAATGATGTAATTGAGTACAAACCATACGTTAAATGTGATGATTTGTATGAAACAGAAGGATATGTTGAAAGAAAGGACAGTAATGAATAATAAAATAATTATAATATGGTCTATTATAATTTTCGGACTTATAACAACTATATACATTATTGGTATTAATAATAACAGAACGAAAGAGTACAATTTATTAAAAGAAAAAATAAAAAATAGTACAATTGAGTATTTAAATGACTATAATTTATGGCCGGAAAAAGATATTACAGTAAAAACAGATGAATTAATAGATAATAGTTATTTAACTGAAGAAGATTTAAAATATAATAACAGCATATGCACTGCCTATATTACTATTACTAAAGATAATTTAGATTACACGTACAAATATGATATTAATTGCACTTATAAATAAATTATACTTTTAAAGTATAATTTTTTTTGTTATAATAATCAGTAGAGAATAAAGGTAGGAAAATTATGAAACAAATAATTACTAGTTTAGATATAGGCAGTGATAAAATAAAATTAGTTGTAAGCGAAGTACACAACAACAATCTTTATATTTTGTCATGTTCTGAAGTTAATAGCAAAGGTATTAAAAAAGGTTTTGTAGTAAATCCAGATGAAGCAATAATTAGTTTAAAAGAAAGTTTCAAAAGAGTAAATGACATATTAGGCATCAAAATTGATAATGTTATATTAACAATACCTTCGGATTCAAGTGAATTTATTAAGAGTAGTGGATACACGACCATTACTAGAGAAGATAGAATTATTAATGGCGATGATATAGTTAGAGCTTTGCAATCATGTGTTTATAATAATGTTTCAACAAATAAAGAACTGGTAAATATTATGCCTTTAGAATACGTAATAGACGAAAGTAACATAGTGGCTGATCCTAAGGGAAAAAAAGCAGATAAATTAACAATTAATTCTGTTATAGGAATAGTGCCCAAAAAAAATGTTTATGGTTTATTCACGTTACTCGAAAATCTAAATATAAGAGTAACAGATATCTGTTTCGGGGGATTAGCAGATTATTATGAATATAAGAAAAAAAGCATAGAGAATTCAGATGTTGCAGTAATAAATATTGGAAAAGATAAAACAGAAATAAGTATAATAAGCAATAATGTTTTAATCGGCAACGATGTTATAAATGTTGGAGGAAAAAACATAGATCGTGATATTTCATATGTATATGATCTAACATTAAAAGAGTCTGCAAAAATCAAAGAAAAATTTGCTTTAGCACACAAAAAACATTCAAGTACTAGTGAAAAATATGAATGCTTGACAAAAAATGGCGAAGAAGTTAAAATAAATCAATATGAAGTAAGCGAGATTGTATACGAAAGAGTAAAAGAAATTCTTGAACTTTCAAAAAAGGAAATTAATATCTTAACAAAAAAGGAAATTAGTTATATAATAATTACAGGTGGTTGTACAGAAATTGAGGATTTTGCTGAAGTAGTAGAGGAAGTAATAGGCAAAAAAGCAATCTTGGGTAATATTACTGAATTAGGAGTTAGAAATAATAAATTTAGTAGTGCATTAGGAATAACAAAATACTACGTAGAAAAAATAAATTTTAGAAACAGAAAAGCCAGTACCATAAGCGAAGATGAGCAAGAAATAATGTTTCAAGTGAAGAAAAAATATAGCAATTTATTAGGCAAAGTTTATGGATACTTTTTCGATAATTAAGGAGTGATTTAAAATGCAAGGAACGTCATTAGAAATGGATCAAATAGCAAAAATAAAAGTAATAGGTATAGGTGGCGGTGGATGTAACGCAGTAAATAGAATGATAGATTCGGGGCTTAAGGGTGTAGAATTTATTGTTGCAAATACAGATTTACAAGTTTTAAATTCATCAAAAGCCGAAAATAAATTGCAAATTGGAGCTACAATAACTGACGGATTAGGAGCAGGTGCTGATCCCGAAGTTGGAAGAGAAGCAGCACTTGAAAGCAGAAGCGAAATTGAAGATGCGTTAAGAGGCGCAGATATGGTTTTTGTCACATGTGGTTTAGGCGGAGGAACTGGAACAGGTGCAGCGCCTGTTATTGCTGAGATTGCACAAAGTTTAGGATGCCTAACAGTTGCCATAGTTACTAAACCGTTTAAATTTGAGGGCAAGAAGAGAATGGATCATGCCTTGCTCGGGCTAGACGAATTAAAAAAACATGTTGATACAATTGTTGTTATACCAAATGACAGATTGAGAGATTTAATAGATAAATCGACACCTATGAGAGATGCATTCAGAGAAGTTGATAACGTTTTAAGGTTAGGTGTGCAATCAATTTCAGATTTAATCAGCGTACCAGGACTTGTTAATTTGGATTTTGCAGATGTTAAAGCTATAATGGAAAATAGAGGTACAGCTTTAATAGGAATCGGTGTTGGATTTGGAGAAGATAGGGCTGCCGAAGCAGCAAAGCAAGCCATTTCTAGTCCTTTACTTGAAACTACTATAAATGGAGCTACAGATTGTATTGTTAATATAACTGGTGGAAGTAGCTTAACACTTTATGAAGCAGAAGAAGCGGCTGAGGTAATAAGAGCTGCAGCAAATACAGATGTAAATATCATATTTGGGGCAGTTATTAATGAGGCTTTAAGCGAAGAAGTTATAGTTACAGTAATCGCAACAGGTTTTGAAGAAGAAAGCGAACCGTTATATCAAAGTTACAGTAGCGAATCTAATTTAACAATGGATAGTTCTGATCTTGATGACTTACCACCATTTTTAAGAGATAGAGATATATAAACTCAAAATTAAATTTTTGAGTTTTTAATTTAAAATTTAACAAAAAAGTATAATTAAAAAAAGTATCAATTTTGATACTTTTTTATCTGTTGTAAAATTCAACTATTAATGATTCGTTAACTTCTGCATTTAGTTCTTCTCTTTCAGGATATCTTAAATAAGTACCTTGTTGTTTTTTATCATCCCAGCCTACATATTGAACTCTGTTAGTTGTGTTTTCTAAACATTCTTTAATTGTTGGATGATTTAGAGATTTTTCACGAAGTGTTATAACATCTCCTGGTTTTACTTGGAAAGATGGAATATTAACTTTTTTATCATTTACAAGTATATGTCCATGATTTACTACTTGTCTTGCAGCTTTTCTTGTTTTAGCTAAACCTAAACGATAAACTATGTTATCAAGTCTGCTTTCTAGCATGATTAATAGGTTAGTACCATGAACACCTTTTTTCTTGCCCGCAGTTTCATATGTTTTTCTAAATTGCTTTTCACTTAGTCCATATAAATTCTTTACTTTTTGTTTTTCTTGTAATTGAATACCATATTCGCTAAGTTTTTTTCTACTTGTCCCATGTTGCCCGGGAGCAGTAGTTCTCTTTCTAAACTCTTTCCCACTTTCAAGCACTGAAAAACCTAAACGTCTAGACTTTTTAAATACAGGTCCTGTATATTTTGACATGTCTTTCCTCCTTTACAAACATATTTGTAAACAAAGGTTAATATTATTCTCATAGTAGGGTGTTTGCATAAACGCTTTCATTTTTGGCTAACTACTTACGAAATAAACTTAGCAAACGCATTACTAATAAATAACTCACCAAATGAATACGTACTTAATTATACTAAAAAAATTAACAAATATCAATAAAAATATGCTTTTAAAATAATATAATGCGTGGTAAAATACTAATAGAGAGTAGGTGCACGGATGACTAAAAGTGGAATAATTTTGACATTTATAATGATATATATTATTGGAATTATTTTATTAGTTGCCTCATTATTTGGAATTAGAAAACATTTAAAAAATAAATTGGAAAAAGAAGTTAACAATTTAGAAATTTTAAAAAATGGCATTATTTCAGCTACTATATTAACAGAATTAAATAAAGTTAAAAGTCTTATTAATAATAAATATTTAGAAGAATTATACGAAAAATGGAATAAAGAATTTAATAAAATAAAAGAATTGAAAATTCCTGAAATTACTGACAATATCTTAGATATTGAAAGTTTAATAGAACAAAGCAAGTTTAAAGAAGCATCGTATAAAATTGCACAAGCAGAAATGGATATAAACATACTTAACAATGAAGTAAATATTTTATTGGAAAATATAAAAGAAATCACTATGAGTGAAGAAAGAAACAGAAATACGGTAACAAAGCTAAAGACCATATATCGTGAAGCACTAACTAAGTTTAATAAAAACAAAAATGATTATAAAGAAGTAATTAATCCAATAGAGTTACAATTTGAAAATATAAATAAATTATTTGGTGCATTTGAAAGTGCGATGGAACATAATGAATACGATAATGTGAGTAAGATTGTTAAAGCGCTTGATGAAACTATTAAAAACATGGTTATTGTAATTGACGAAGCACCAGTAGTTATATTAATGGGGAAAATAGTTATTCCAAAAAAAATAAGTGACATCAAAGGTCTTTATAAAAAATTAGAAAAAAGCGGTTATAATTTAGATTATTTAAATTTGAACTATAATATTGATGAAGCTGAAAAAAAATTAAGCGATATATTCGATCGATTAAATGTTTTAAATCTTGAGGATAGCATTTTCGAATTAAAAACAATGCTTGATTATTTTGATAGTTTATTTATAGATTTTGATAAAGAAAAAGCTAGCAGGAAAATTTATGAAAATAGTATTTATTCATTAAACGAAAAGATTAATTATCTTAATTCTATTTTAAAAAATATATATATAGAAATTGAAGAATTAAAAAACACATATACATTAAACGATGCAGAGATAGATGTTATTAACGACATACGTAAAGATTTAATTACATGTAAAGATAATTACAAGTTAATGAGTGACAGAACAAGAACCAAAACCACTTCATATTCATTATTAAGCAAAGAAAGTGAAAATTTAAGTGTAAAATTAAATAAAATTGAAGATAAAATAGAAATTGCACTTAAAAGTTTAAGCAGTTTAAAAGAAGATGAATTGAGGGCTAGAGAGCAATTGTCAGAAATAAGAGAATTAATTAGTAAATCAAAAATTAAAATTAAAAGTTATAAATTACCAATAATTCCAAAGAAATATTTTGTTGAACTTGAAGAAAGCGCGATGGCCCTTAAAGAAATTATTAAAGAGCTTGAGAAAAAACCAATTGATATAAATACACTTAATACGAGAGTGGATACCGGAAGAGATTTAGCATTTAAAGTATACAACACATCAAATGAACTAATCAAAACATGTGCCATGAGTGAAATGGCCATAGTTTATGCCAATAGATATAGAAGCACATACAAAGAAATAGAACAAGGGATCTTAAAAAGTGAAAAAGAATTTTGGAAAGGTGAATATAGAAAAAGCTTAGAAATAATACTAAACGTTTTAAATCTAGTTGAACCAGGGATTCACGAAAAGCTTTTAAAAGCTTATGAAAAATAACAATTATTAATTTAATTGTTTTTTTCATAATAAGGTTATAAGTAAGTGTAAAATTTAGATGTTTAATTTTACTTATAAATTTCTTTTTGTTATAATTTAGATAGAAGGTGTATGACATATGGCAAAGAAAAAAACTAAAAAAGAAACTGAAAAGAAAGAATTTCAATATAGTAAAGAGTTACAAGGATTATTACTAATTTTAATAGGCGTTATAGGTTTCGGAGATTTTGGCATAGTTGGAACAATTATTAAAGGATTTTCAATTTTTTTATGTGGTACATGGTATCCTATTTTTCTAATACTATCTCTAATTTTAGGTATATATTTTGTTGCTAAAAGAAAAAGTCCAAACTATTTCACTGCAAGACTAATAGGATTGTACACAATTATTATAGCTATTTTACTTTTTTCACACATAAATTATGTGAACAATAATGATTTATCGGGACTAGACATTTTCCGTGTTACAATTGATAATATAATGGCATCATTGAATAATTTTGATTTATTAAGAGACACTGGAGGCGGTGTATTTGGCGCATTATTCTCAAGTTTATTTGTAACACTATTTGATATAAATGGAACAATGATTGTGGTTGTAGTTTTAGCAATTTTTGGAATAATAATGTTATTTGACATCACATTGGCCGATATTTTAAATATAATTATAAAACCATTTAAGCATAAAGAAAATAAAAATGAGAAAGAAACAGTAGAAGCAGAAGAAGATAAAACAGAGGAGGATAATGGAAAAGTAGTAATTACTAATTTAAATGAAATAATTGATAGTGCCACACCAATTGAAGAAAATGCGTCAAAAGAACAATTGTCAATTGAAATTGAGACAGATGACACATATATCTTACCGCCAATGAGTTTACTAGAAGAAAGCAAAAATAGAGGAAAAATAAATTCCACTGAATTTATTCAATCAAATAATAAAATTTTAGAAAGAGTTTTTAATGATTTTGGCATAGTTGGAAAAGTTGTCGAAGTGCATGTAGGTCCAACAGTTACTCAATATGAAGTAGAGCTTAAAGCTGGAACTAAGGTAAATAAAGTTTTAAGCATAAATAGAGAAATTGCACTTGCTTTAGCAGCAAAAGATGTAAGAATACAAGCACCTATACCTGGCAAAAGTACAATAGGGATAGAAATACCCAACCCTGTTCAAGCTGATGTTAAACTTAAAGATATTTTATTAGGATTACCAAAAAAATTAGAAAATTCAAAATTAGTCGCACCTTTAGGTAAAGATATAATGGGAAACATACAATATTTTGAAATTAATAAAGCGCCACATTTACTTGTTGCTGGTGCAACTGGAAGTGGTAAAAGTGTATGCATAAATAATTTTATTGTATCTATTTTGATGAGAACAAAACCAGAGGAAGTTAAAATGATTTTAGTTGATCCCAAAAAAGTGGAATTAAGTGTATATGAAGGAGTACCTCATTTATTAAGGCCAGTAGTAACAGATCCAAAGAAAGCAAGTGTAGCTCTTCAAAAAGTTGTACAAATAATGGATGAAAGATATGATATGTTTGAACAAACAGGTACAAAAAGCATTACCACATATAATGAATATGTAGAGAAACAAAAAAATAAAGGGAAAGATATAGACAAAATGCCATATTTAGTTGTTATAATTGACGAATTGGCAGATTTAATGATGGTTTGTAGTAAAGAAGTAGAAGAAAGTATAACACGTATAACACAACTTGCGCGTGCAGCAGGTATTCATTTAATAGTAGCAACACAAAGACCATCAACTGATGTTATTACAGGATTAATTAAAGCAAATATCCCTTCAAGGCTATCTTTCGCAGTTTCTTCAAGTATAGATTCAAGAACTATACTTGATATGACTGGTGCAGAAAAATTATTAGGAAGAGGTGATATGCTATTCCTTCCAATGGGTGAAAATATACCAATAAGAATTCAAGGTAGCTATGTCAGTGATGATGAAATAAAAAGAGTAGTGGATTTTGTGAAACGTGGAAAAAAACCAGTATATGATGAAAAACTAACAAATTTAGATTTACCAAGCAAAATTAATGAAGAAGTAACTGGAGAGGAAGATCCACTATACAATGAAATAGTTGAATTTGCAATTAAAACAGGTAGAATAAGTGCGTCCTTAATCCAAAGAAAATACAGATTAGGGTATAATCGTGCAGCTAGAATAATAGATATACTTGAAGAAAAAGGGATAATTGGCCCGCAAAATGGAAGTAAACCTAGGGAAGTTTTGGTTAAACTTAAAACTGAAAGTGAGAATGTAGAATGACACCACATATAGAATGCCAAAAAAATGATATTGCACCATTAGTTATAATGCCAGGAGATCCTAAACGTGCCAGGTACATTGCCGAAAAATATCTGAAAAATGCTAAACTAGTTAATTCAGTTAGAGAAGAATATGGTTATACTGGATTTTACAAAAACATAAGAATAACCGTTTTCAGTAGCGGAATGGGAAACGCATCAATGGGAATATATTCTCATGAATTATTCAAATTCTATGATGTAAAAGCAATTTTAAGGGTAGGTTCATGTGGAAGTTACTGCAAAAACATAAATATTAACGATCTTTTCATTCTAAGTAATGTTTTCAGTAATAGTAATTATGCTTTAGAATACGCTAATTTAAACGAAAAACTAATGTCTTCTAGCAAAATATTAAATGATACTATCATGAAAACAGCTGAGGAATTAAAAATAAATTTAGAAAGTATTACAGGGAATAATGTAGATGCATTTTATAATATAATAAATGAATCTGAAGTAAATAAATATAATTGCAAAATTGTAGAAATGGAATCTTTTGCGCTTTTTACAAATGCAAAAGTTTTAAACAAACTTTGTAGTACATTAGTGACTGTAAGTGATAACTTAGTTACAGGAAAAAAATTAACTAGTTTAGAAAGAGAAAAAAGTTTTGATAAAATGATTATTCTTGCATTAGAAAGCATTATTAAAATATAAATGGTTATAATAAAATATGAGGTGAAGTATGGAACATAAATTAATTGACAAAAAAAAATATAAAATAAATCTTATAAAAACAGATAGATTTAAAACTATAGTTATAAGATTAACCTTTATAAATGATTTTGAAGAAGATTTTGTTAAAAATGTTCCTTTATTACAAAAACTTCTTATAACCAAATCAAAAAAATATAATTCTAATGTTAAACTTGTTAAAGAACTAGAAAAATTATATTTGCCTAATATTTCTACATCCAGTAATATGTATGGAAATTATTTTTTAATTAATTTTAATTTAGAATTTATAAATCCAAAGTTCACTGAACAAAATATGTATGATAAATCCTTTAAAATTTTTAGTGAACTTTTATTAAATCCAGTAGCAGACGAAGATGGTTTTTTTAAAGAAATTTTTAAAGTTGATAAGAAAACAGTTGTATCCAATATAGAAAGAGCAAATGAAAACGGAACTATTTTAGCCGAAAATATATATGACAAAATTATGTTTAAAGGAACAAGCTATGAATATACCACCTTTAATATGCTAAATAAAATAAAAAAGATAACAAATAGAAAACTTTACAACTTTTATAAAAAACTAATAACTGATTCAAAAGTTATTATAACTGTATTAGGAGACTTTGACGAAAAATCTATAATAAAAAACATCGAAAAATTAATGAAAAAAATAAAAACCAATAATAAACTAAACGATTTATATATAAAAGAAATTGAAACAAAAAAAGTCAAAAAAATTAAAATTGAAAAAGATTTTTTACAATCTACTTTGCTTATTGGTTACAAATTTTATAATTTAAACAATTATGAAAGACATTATGTACTACCAGTATACAACATGATTTTAGGCAATATGAATAATTCTATATTATTTGTTAATGTTAGAGAAAAAAACTCACTATGTTATTCAATTATTTCTTACCTTCATAAGATGGTGCCCGCATTAACTATAGAATGTGGAATAAGTTACAAAAATTACGATAAAGCTTTAAATGTTATTAAGAAATCAGTTAAATTAATGAATGATAAATCAGAAATTAAAAAGTTACATAAAAATGCAATAAACACAATAAATCTTTCACTAAACGACGTTTATGACAATACCGATAGAATAATTGATAGTTATATTTATCGTGAGTTTGATAATACTGACGGAATTGAAGAAAAGAGAGTAAAATATAACAGTGTTTCTATCGACGATATAATAAAATTAAACTCAAAAATGAAACTAAATACCGTTTTATTTATGGAGGGAAATTATGAAAAAAATAAAATTTAAAAACATTAATGAAATTTTATATGAGGAAACCTTACCTAACAAGTTAAAAGTTATTTATTATAATACCAAAAAAACAAAAAATTTTTATATAAGTATAAGTACATTGTATGGAGCTGGAGTAACAAAATACAAAAAAAATGGAAAATTAATTAACATAATTCCCGGGACCGCTCATTTTTTGGAACACAGAATAATGGACTTTACTAAAAACAAAAGGGCTATGAAACTTATTAGTGATTTAGGAAGCATGCCTAATGCCTATACTATGCATGACATTACAAATTATAATATATTTGGTGGCACGGATTTAAACAAAAATTTAATGTTACTTTTAGACAGAGTTTTTAATCCAAATATTAAAGAAAAAGATGTGATAAGTGAAAAAGGCATTATTAGCGAAGAAATAGATATGGAGAATGACAATTTAAATACTGTTATGCTTTACAAAGCAATGAACAATACATTTACTAATGATAAAAGCATGTGTATTCCTGTTTTAGGTGAAAAATCAGATATTGATAAAATAACTAGTGATTATTTAGTTGAAATATATAAAGACTTTTATAGATACGATAAAATGCATATTGTGATATGTGGCAACTTCAATATTGATGAAATAAGCCAATATATTCATAATTACTTTCAAAATAAATTTGATAATAATGATAAAATTAAAATAATTTATGACAAAGAAAGTGATAAAGTAAAAATTGATTATCTTGAAATAAATAGAGATGTTGTTAAAGATAAAACTGGAATTGTTTTTAAAATTCCACTTAATGATTTTAAAAAAATCAAAAATACTGATTTAAATCGCTACTTAAATATTTTATTTACCTGTATGTATGGCAACACTTCATTTGTTAAAACAAATCTTGAAAAATTAGGAATAACTGGTTTTAATTTTTTAACAAAAAGAATTAACAATTACTTTGTGATAATTTTAAGTGGATCAGGTGAAAGTAAAAAATTTATAGATTTTATTATCAAAAGTACAAAAAATATCAAAATTAGTAAATTAGATTTTGAAAGTAAAATAAAAGTAATGATAAGTGGACTTATTCTTGATTTTGAAGATATTGTTAATATTGAAAGTTTCATAACTGACCAAATTAAATTAAATGGAAAAATCATAAAAAATGCTAAAAATGAGCTTTTAAGCTTAGATTATAAAATATTCAAAAACATATATAAAAATTTAAATTTTAATAACAAAAGCATTTTACGTATTAATAATAGTAATTAAGTAAAGGCTTTTTTAATTTTATAGATTTTAGTTAATATATTTGTTAAAATATTAATTATGAAAAGTATTAAATATATAATAACATTAATTATTTCTTTTTTTCCTTTACTTGTTAAAGGATACACTGAATTGCCTGTAGATATTTCTGATTTAACTATTATTGACATTCAGAAATATGTAGAAAAAGGTGTTTTTAGTTATGAAGATTTGGTTAATGTTTATTTAGATAGAATTTCTGAATATGATAGTGTATATAATTCTATTTTAAGTTTAAATGAGAATGCTATAAGCATTGCTAAGGAACTTGATGAAGAAAGGAAAGAAAGTGGCATTCGTAGTTTAATTCACGGTATTCCTATTTTGATTAAGGACAATATCGATTATATAGGAATGCCGACTACTGGTGGCACTAAAGCATTATCTGATTCAATACCCCAAGCCAATGCTAAAGTTATTAATTACCTTGTAGATAACGGGGCAATCATTTTAGGTAAAACTAATATGAGTGAACTTGCATTAAGTGTTCAAAATTCTTATAGTTCGTATGGACACGTTATGAATGCTTTTGATAAAAATTATACAAGTTATGGTTCTAGTGGAGGATCAGCAGTTAGTACTGCTTTAATGTTTAGTACTGTTAGTTTAGGTACTGATACAAATTCTTCAGTTAGAGTGCCTGCTTCTGCAGCTGGATTATTCGGATTAAGACCTTCTTTTGGTTTAGTATCGGGGGAAGGCATTATTAAGTATGACGTTAATCGTGATACTGTAGGAGTGCTAAGTAGGAATATCGTCGATAATGCTATTGTTTTTGATATTATAAGTGGTGGAAGTGGTGAAAAGTATTTAAATAATTTGACTAGTTCAAAACTTACAATAGGTGTTTTAAGCCAAATTGTAGACGGAGATTATAACCTTTATGGCAACGCTTTTAGAGATACTGATAGTGAAATTAAAGCATTGTTTAACGAAAACATTAATTATTTAGAGTCTTTAGGTTATAAAATTATTTATTTAGATGATTTTTTTACTAGAGAGGTTATTGGTTATGAAAATGATTCTACTAGCGGAAAGTCTATGTGTAATGAATTTAATAAATACATAATTAATACGAGTAGTGATATAAAAAGTTTTGAAGAGTTAGCTAAGTCTAGTGGTAGGGTTTATAGTTTAAATGATTATGTTTATTACTGTGGTATGGATGAATCGTTTACTGAAGAAAAATCGCTTATGGAATTATATAGAAATTATGTAAGTGACTTTATGGAAGAAAATGACATTGATGTTTTGGTTTATCCTAATATTAAATCTAAAACTAGTTTATATTATGAAAGTAATAATGTTACTTCAAGTTATATTATTGCACCTGCTACTGGTTTTCCTGCAATTACTTATAATATGGGTTATATAGATGGCCTAGCATATTCAATGGAGTTCTTAACCACAAATGGTAATGAACAAACACTTTATGATTTGCTATCTAATTTAAAAAATAATTATGTTTTACCTAGTGATGCACCCATGTTATATGAAGTTCGTGATGAAGTAACAGAATTGGTTAATTATTACATGAATGTTGATTTAAAAAGTTTATATAAATATAATAAAGAAGCTTTAGAAAAATACAATTATGCACTTGATGAAATAATCAATTTCTTTGATAATTATAATAGTACTAAAGATAAATCTTCGACTGCTAGTAACTTGTTAAAAAAATATAAAGAATCAATACAAATCCTTAAGGAAGCTAAAAGCGAAAGAAACACAACTTTATTTTTAATAATTATATTAATATTATCTATTTTATTAATATTTTTACTCAAACTACTTGTGAGTTTATTAAAAAATAAAAAAAGCAAACATTAGATTATGTTTGTTTTTTAAAGCGTTCATTTGTTCTTTTGATAATAATAGTATTAGAAAGGATGAATAGATGAAAAGATATGTTGTTAAACAAAACAGTTCTTATAGTTGCGCTACCGCATGTGTTTTATCTTTAATTAGATATTATGGTGGTAATATATCTTATGAGGAGTTAAATGTTATTTTAAATGCTTCTAGATATGGAACTAATGCTTTTGATATTTTGAATGGTGTTAAGAATATTGGTTTTGATGGACGTGGCATTAAATTATCTTTTGAAGATCTGATTAATTATGAATTAACTAATCCATTAATTGCTCATGTCATTAGTAATAATTTGTATCATTTTTTGGTTATATATAAAATTGATAAAAAAAGAAAAATTTTAATTGTCATGGATCCTAGTGTAGGCATTAAACGGATTAGGTTTAATGAGTTTAAAAAAATTTATTTGTCTACTGTTTTAGAAATTATGCCTGTAGGAGATATTCCCAAAATAAAAGCTGACACAATTATTTTACTTAAAATTTTTAAACTTCTAAGTAAATATAAGATATTATTGTCTAAAATTATAGTTTTATCTTTATTTGTTATTTTCTTTACCTTATTGACAAATATATTACTAAAATTTCTTTTAGAGTTAAATAATTTAAAATTTTTAAGTATGATTTTTATAATTATTATTTTATTTAAAAATCTTTTTAATTATTTATTAGAAAAACATATTATTTCTATTCAAAATACTATTGGCGTTATTTTATTAAAAGATATTGTTTACTATATTTTTAAGGTTCCAATAATGTATTTTAAAAATAAAAACACCGGTGATATTCTTGATCGAATAAGAGATTTAGAAAACATTAAAGATAAATTGGTTGATATTAGTTTAAACATATTTGTGAATATTTTATTATTAATTTGTATTATACTTCTGTTAGCTTTTATTAATACGATGTTATTTTTTATTACTATTTTATTTATTTTTATTTATTTTATTTTTTCTTTTATTTATTATAAATACTTCAAGAGAAAAATATTTGAAGTTAAAAATATTTACAGTTTATATGAAAGTTTTGCTAATGAAAGTATCTCTAATTATGTGAGTATTAAGAATTTGCAAGTCGAAGATATTTTTATCGGAAAACTTTTAAGTAAATATTATGCTTATCTATTTAAAGTTAAAAATACCCTTAATAATCTCAATAATTTTGAATTTGTAAAAAATAACTTAAGTGATTTTTTTCTTATACTAATAGTTACTTTGGCAATTATTTTGGTAAATAAAAATATCTTAAAATTAAGTGACTTATTTTTTGCTTATAGTCTCGCACTAAGTATTATCGATCCTATTAAAGTCATTTTTGGTAAATTTAGTCTAATAGAAGAGGTAAAAGTTTCTGTCAAAAGAGTAAATGAATTGTTTAAGATTCGCGAAGAAGAACAAAATCCAGATAAAATAAATGGAAGTATTTGCTTTAGAAATGTTAAATTAAATCTCATTAATAAATCATATAAAATTAACTTTTCTATCCCAGTAGGTTCATTGTTTTTAATATGTGGCGAAAGTGGCAGTGGTAAAAGTTCGATTCTTAAAATAATTGCTGGTCAATATACCAATTATTCTGGCAATATTTTTGTTAATGATATTAATATAAAAGACTTAGAGAACAATGTACTTATGAATTCCATATCCATAGTTTCTCAAGAAGAAAAGCTTTTTAATGAAACGTTAGAAAATAATATTAAACTTTATAGAAAAGTAAATAGAGAAGACTATGAAAATATTTTAAAAATTACTTTAGTCGATAAAATCAGAAACAGTAGAAAATTTAGAGATGATTTTGTTATTTATGAAGATGGAATTAATTTAAGTGGCGGGGAACGCCAGAAAATTATTTTAGCTCGGGCACTTTTAAAAAACTTTAATTATTTGATTATTGATGAAGGCTTAAGCGAAGTTAATTCAGAAGATGAAATAAATATTATAAAAAACATTAAAAATTATTTTAGTGATAAAACTATTATTTATGTTTCGCATAAAAAAGAAATTATAAGTTTATTTAAATATAGATATTTTATGAAAGGAGGTGATGAAATTGTCTAATGATGAACTATATTCCGTTAGCGGCGGAGGAATCGGATGGGGTATTGCTGGTTTAATTGCTGGCATAATTACTTTTGTTGTTGGAGTTATTGATGGTTATATGAGACCATTAAAATGTAATTAGGAAGGAGGAAGATGTGTTGAATAATGAAGAGTTAACTAATGTTGTTGGAGGTGCTATAAGCGCAACTTTAGTTAATGCGTTAGTGAGAGGTTTTACAGCTTTATTTGAATTTGGTAAAGCAGTTGGAACTGCGATTAGGAGAGCTAAAACTGGAACTATTTGTTCTTTATAAAGAAGTGATATTCACTTCTTTTTGTGTATGTAAAGTTTGTGATTGATAATACTAATAATGGTGTTTATATATGATAAATAAAAGTATATGGTTAGATGAAAACTTTAATAAATTAAAGTCAGTTAATTCAAATTTAAAAACAGATGTATTAGTTATAGGTGGAGGTATAACAGGGTTATCTGCATTATATCAACTAAATAAAAACAAGTTTAAAGTTTTGTTGGTAGAAAAAAATATTTGTGGTATGGGTGTGACTTCTAAAAGCACTGCAAAGATAACGTATTTGCAAGAAAAGATTTATATGAATATTAGAAAATTAGAAAGTGAAGTTGTCGCTAGAAAGTATTTAAATAGTCAAGTTGATGCGATTAAATTGCTTGTTGATATAATAAAAAAAGAAAATATAAAGTGTGGTTTAAAAAAAGTTGATTCTATTTTATTTACTAGAAATAATTTTGATAAATTAAAAGATGAATACAAGTTTTTAAAACACTCTAAGGTTAGTGTTAAATTGGATGATATTAAAGAACTTAATGATATTTTAGGTATTCGTGCTTTTGATACATATGTTTTTAACCCATTTAAATATATAAATGGACTTAAGAAGTTACTAGGTGATTATATTTATGAAGAATCAAAGGTTGAAAGAATAGAAAAAAAAGATGGCTTTTATTTGTGTTATGTAAATGGATTTTGTATTAAAACTAAGTATGTCATTATTGCAACTCATTATCCTTATTTTATTTATCCGTTTTTGTTACCTATGAAAAGTCATATTGAAGTGTCCTATTTAGGCGCGGTTAAAGTTAAAAAAGACTTTCCCATTAGTGCGATTAATATTGATGAAAAATGTATATCTTTAAGATATTATAGTAATAAAAAAAGTAATTATTTAATTTATTTATATGGTTCTTATGTTGGTTCAAGTGTTAAAAATATTGAAGATAATTTTAATGATTTGATAAAGAATTATCCGTTTGAATACGTTTGGAGTAATAAAGATATTATAACGAGTGATTATAGACCTTTTATTGGTAGAGTTTATAAAGATGATGATACTTTTTTAATTGCATGTGGTTATAATACTTGGGGTATGACTAATGCAACTATCGCTGGTGTTATTTTGAATGATATTGTTATTAAAAAACATAATAAATATATTAAACTATTTGATCCAAATAGATGTTTTAATTTAAATAAAATAGCGAATTTTCCAATTAATTTATTTAATAGCGCTAAAGCATATTTATCTAGTGGAAAAACTAATCAAAATAATAAGTCTATTATGTATGATAAAATTAATGGAAAAGATGTTGCAATTTATGTTGATGAATATGAAAAAAGGCATGTTGTACTCAATAAATGCCCGCATATGAAATGTGGGTTGTTGTTTAATAGTGTTGAAAAAACTTGGGATTGTATGTGCCATGGTTCTAGATTTTATATTGATGGTAACTGTATTGAAGGACCTAGTAATTTTGATATTAAGTACAAGTAATATTAAGTTATTTTGTGTAAGTTTTATGCATGTAGTTAATTACAAAATTGGAAAAACGTATAATATTGTTAGTATATTTAGGAACGTTAATTATGGTAAAATATAAGCCGCCATATGAGGTTACACAATTGATATTGATAAGAGTTGCAAATATATCTGAAAAGATAACAAAATTATCAACTACAAATTTAGATAAAAAACCATATTTAAGAAGACAAATTAAAATAAATTCTATTTACGCGTCTTTAGCTATAGAAAATAATAAACTTACAGAGAAGCAAGTTAAAGACGTTATAGATGGAAAAATTGTTTTAGGTCCGCCAAAAGATATTCAAGAAGTCAAAAATGCATATAATGCTTACGAAATGTTACAAAAAACTAATCCATATAGTATTAAAGATTTGAAAAAGATATATGGTATTATGATACATTTAATAGTCTCTAGATCGGGCCATTTTAGAATTGCAAATGAAGTGGTATTTGATGAAAAAATAAAGATGTTATTCATCCATTAATACTTTCAAGTATT
>CALVOO010000004.1 GCA_944350305.1 uncultured Bacilli bacterium | reverse complement strand
CCATAGCATTTGGCAAGTACGTTCTTTTTCATTGCAGGTATGTCTTCTCTGGCAATTACTTTTGATCCTATTACTGCTTGTATTGGCACTTGGAACATTTGTCTTGGTATTATTGTTTTTAGGTTTTCACATATTACTTTTCCTCTTTTGTATGCAAAGTCTTTATGTACAATTATGCTTAGTGCATCGACTATTTCTCCGTTTAATAGTATGTCCATTTTTACTAAGTTGCTTTCTTTAAATCCTATTAAGTCATAATCAAATGATGCGTAACCTTTTGTACTGCTTTTTAGTTTGTCAAAAAAGTCATATACTATTTCTAAAAGTGGTAGTTCGTAATATATACAGACTCTTTTTTCGTTTATGTATTCCATTCCTTTATATGTTCCACGTTTTTCTTGACATAATTCCATCACTGCTCCTACGTATTCGTTAGGTACATATACGCTTGCAGCGACGTATGGCTCTGTTATGCTACTTATTTTTTCTTTATTTGGCATTTTTGATGGATTATCAACTAATACTAAAGATCCATCAGTTAAATATACTTCATACACTACACTTGGACTTGTTAAAATTAGTTCTAAGTTAAACTCTCTTTCAAGCCTTTCTTCTACTATTTCCATATGCAGTAATCCTAAAAAACCACATCTAAATCCAAACCCTAAAGCGTTACTTGTTTCTGGCTCGTAAACTAAAGCTGCATCGCTTAATTTTAGTTTGGCAAGTGCTTCTTTTAATGTATTATATTCTTTACTATCTATTGGATATAGCCCTGAATATACCATTGGTTTCATTGGTTTGTATCCAGGTAAAGCTTCTACTTCTTCGTTTTCTTTACAAATTGTATCTCCAACTTTTACATCTTCTATGCTTTTTATGCTTCCTATTAAAAATCCGACTTCTCCTGCATTTAATTCTTCTTTTTTAACTTCTTTTGGTGTGTTTTTTCCGAGTTCAACTACTTCATATATAGCGCCAGTAGACATCATTTTTATTTTGTCTTTTATTTTGACTTTTCCGTCTACTACTTTTATTAATGTAACTACTCCTTTATATGCATCGTAATAACTATCAAAAATTAATGCACGGAATTTGTCGCTATTACTTTTTGGTGGATTAATTCTTTCTATAACAGCATCTAATAGTTCTTCTACACCAACGCCTGTTTTTCCACTTGTACAAATTATTTCGTTTTCTTCAAATAATCCTAGGTCTGATAGTTCTTTTTTTACTTTTGGAACGTCTGCATTTGGTAAATCTATTTTGTTTATTACTGGTATTATTGTTAAATTATTGTCCAAAGCTAAATGTAGGTTTGCTAGTGTTTGGGCTTCTACTCCTTGCGTGGCATCTACTACAAGTATTGCTCCTTCACATGCTGCTAAACTTCTACTTACTTCATATGAAAAATCTACGTGTCCTGGTGTATCTATTAGATGTAATGTATAACCTTTGTATTTTAATTCAACAGCATTTAATTTTATTGTTATTCCTCTTTCGCGTTCAAGTTCCATGTTGTCAAGTAATTGGTCTTTCATTTCTCTATCACTGATTGCATTACATTTTTCAAGAATTCTATCAGCTAGTGTACTTTTTCCATGATCTATATGGGCTATTATGGAAAAATTTCTTATTTTGTCTTGCATTTTGCCTCCTAGTATAATATATCGTCATTTATAAATTCTACATTTAAAAATTTCTTGCTTGATAAGTAATCACACATATGTACAAATTTTTGTATTTCTGTCTTAGGGCACTCCAGTACTTGACTACCTAATTTATCTTTATTCCAAGGTCCCATATGTGTTTTTATTAGATCACTTATTAATTTTAATGATTCGTCATCTAAATTAAATTTATTTTTTAAAACAAATTCGCTAGCAAGTATTGGATGATCAAATCTTGTATGTCCTTCATCTACATATCCATGTTTTAATGAATCATGCAAAAGAATTGCTACTAATATAGCATCTTTTTCTTCATCTGTAAATTTATTTAATGCTGGATTATTTAATATTTCATATGCAATTCTTACTGCTACTTTTGTATGTCTTAGAAGTCCACCTTCTCCATTTGAAAATTTTGGGTGGTATTTTCCTGTAGAACTTGCACCTACATGGAAAAAGTAGTCTGGTATAAGTGGGATTATGTTATTTAAGTATTCTTTGTATTTTTCGCTTTTTATATACTTAATTTCTTTATTAAATATTTTTACTTTATCTAAACTACTAGAAACCTCGTCCACCGCCGCCACCTCCTCCGAAGCCACCGCCTCCAGAGAATCCGCCACCAAAGCCTCCACCGCTAGAATTTCTGCTTCTAGCTGCGTTCACTGCGCTTACTGCTCCGCTGTAGCTATGGCTGATTGTTCTATTTAAATCTCTACATAGCGAACTATATAAATAATAATCAATAATGAAGTCTCCAGTACTATAAGTAGTACTCGGCATTTGGTCTAATTTCACTTGCATTGCTTTGCTAACTTTGTCTGCAACTCCAAGTACAGTAGCATATACTAAATATTTTTCCCATAGTATTATTTCCGGTAAATCTTTTTCATCAAATCTACCAAAATCTAATAAGAACTTTTTAAATGCTTTCCATCTAACATAATGTTCGTTTCCTTTTACTGTTCTTTTTTTAATAGTTACAATATATATTATAAATATTACTGTTAAAATTACTGTTATGAAAGCAAAAAATCCATTTTCTAGTACTGATGCTACTAAATATGCTACAAAAAATCCTAAAAATCCATATAAGAAATATAATCCTTTTTTATTATTAGTTTCATAAAAACCTTCTTTTTTTGCATCTGAAATTACACTATTTTTCCATGAATTAAAGTTATTTAAAAATTCGTTGTTTCCACTTTTGCTTGTTATTTTTGAATACGCTGTTATTTCTTTAGTAGTGACTGTATTATTTTTACCAATTTCATCAAATAGTAATTTCATAATTTTGCTTTCGTTTGGATTTATATTTTCTTCATTAATTCTTTTGAATGTATAATTATTCTTTTTCTTCCCGTCTTTTTCTACTGATATTTTTTTCTTATATATTAAATTCATCACTTGAGCACTGAATGCGTTGCTTGTTATGTTTTTGTCCATTATGTATTCTACTATTGGTACGTCATAGTCTTCAATTATTTCTCTATTGTATTCGTTTTTAAATTCTGATTTATGTTCTTTATCATGTTTTTTGTATGCTTTTATGGTTAGTATTATTAGCCCTAAAATATAAAGTATTGATAATACTGTAACAAATCCAGTAATAGCTTTATAATATGCTCGCTTATTATTCGCTTCGTTTGCTCTTTCCGTTTCAACTTCTAATATGTAATCTAATGCGTTTACATTACTTGTTTTGTTAGTGGTTAAGTATTCTTTAGGATATACCATTCTAATATCTACAGGTGTGTTACTATTTAATTCTTTTATGCTGGCAATCGCTCCGTAGTTATATTCTCCATCTTTATATATGTCTATTTCTCCATTTAGTGGCCCATGTGCCCATACTCTTACGTCTCCGTTTGTTTTTTCTGGGATTTTAACTCTTATTTTTACACTACTAATATAGTCATCAAATTGTTCTCCAATAAAGTTATAATATAATTCGGCTACGTCATTGTGTAAAACTGCAACATCCTCTATTATATATTCTATATAAAATGCTGTCGTACTTTTATATGTTTCATTAAACATTTTTATAGATAGTCCATTTGTTAAATAACTTAGTTCATATATTCCTTTATCTCCTGTTGTTCCATATCCTTTGTAAAATGTTGTAATGTTTTTGTTAAAATTGTCAAATTCATCGTTTTTATTATAGTTTACTAATCCTACTTGTATTAGTTCAATGTTGCTTCCATTATAAATGTCGCTTTGATAAAATGAATCTATTGTTCCGTTAAAACTATTTAAGTTGTAATTTTTGTATGTTAAATCTCTAATGTATCCATTAAAACTTCCGTCTAATACGATAATTTCTTTAATGTTTAAATTTCCTTCTTTATCTAAAGTCGCATCCATTAGTATTTCTTCAACATCATAGTTTACATTGCTTACTGCATTTACTATTGGTAAACTAATGAATAAACTTAATAAAATTATTAGTATTTTTTTCATTTTGATTTTCCTTTCTTATTCTTTTTGTTTATTTGTTCAGTTCTTGATATTGCAAATTCGTTATCTTTTACTTTTTTGGTTATGGTTGATCCTGCTGCTATAAATGTGTTTTTTCCTATTTCTATAGGCGCAACTAAATTGGTATTGCAACCTATAAAAGCATTATCTTTTATTATTGTTTTATTTTTATTAACTCCATCATAGTTTGCAGTTATTACACCACAGCCAATATTGACATTGCTACCTATTTCTGCATCACCTATGTATGATAGATGTGGTATTTTGCTATTATCAAGAACTATGGATTTTTTTATTTCTACGAATGAACCAATTTTTATATTATTATTTATTATGTTGTTTTCCCTGATATGCGCATATGGGCCAATTATGTTGTCGTTCCCTATTTTGCTTTTAAAAATGTGTGATGAATATATAGTGTTATTGCTTCCTATTATGCTATCTATTATATAACTTCCATTATATATTGTTGTATTGTCCCCTATATATGTTGTTCCTTCTATTACTACGTTTGGATATATTGTGACGTTTTTTCCAAATTTTACTAATTTACCTATAAAAGAACTTTTTTTATTTATAAACTTAGCCACATTATCACCTAAAATAATTATATTATAACAAGTTTTCTTTTACAATAAAAAAAGCAGTTAAAACTTAACTTTAACTGCTTCTCTTGACTCTTCATTTGCTTCAAAGAATGGCTCTTTTGTAAATTTAAACATTGAAGCTATGATGTTGCTTGGAAACATTTCAATTTTGTTATTTAGTGTTAGAACTGTGTCATTGTAAAATTGTCTAGCACTTGCAATTTTATCTTCAGTGTCTTTTAAATCAGCTTGTAAACTCATAAAATTTTGGTTTGCTTTTAAATCTGGGTATGCTTCACTTAAAGCAAAAAGTTTAGAAACAAAATTAGATAATTGATCGTTAGCTTTCATCTCTTCTTCTGGCGTTTTTGCTACATTAAATTTATTTCTAGCTTCAATAACTCCTTTTAATGTTTCTTGTTCATGATCAGCATAGCCTTTTACAGTCTCTACTAAATTAGGTATTAAATCAAATCTTCTTTTTAGTTGTACATCTATTTGTGCCCATTGATCTTTTACTCTGTTTCTCATTCCAACTAATCCGTTGTAAGTTGATACTATATATAATATTAGTAATACTACTACAACGATTATACCAATAATCCAATACATTTTTATTCCTCCTAACATTATTATACTATTCATTTCTTAGTTTTGCATTATATTTTTCAGATATTTTACTTATTACATTTTCAAAATCTTTCATGACTTCTTCATCGTTTAGTGTTCTATCATCTGCTTGATATGTTAAACTAAATGCTAAACTTCTATGCTCAGTACTGTCAAATACATCAAATACTATTACATTTTTAAGTATTTTACTACTCATTTTATATATATCATTTATTACTTCGCCCGCAATTATGTCTTTTCTAAAGTTAAAACTCATATCTTTTTTTATACTTGGATATTTGCTAGGAGCAGTATATTTTATTCTCGCTCCTTTGTTTTTACTTAATTCGTCTAATGATATTTCAAATATGTATGTTTCGTCATGTTTTAGACTTGGATGTATTTTACCAATAAAACCTATTTTTTTGTTATCCACTAGTATATCTGCTGTTATACCTTTATGCATGAATGGTATTTCTTCGTTTCTAATAAATTTTATTCTGTTTTTGTATCCTAAGTATTCTAGTAAAGTAATTACTATTCCTTTTAAATAGTAAAAATCTATTTTTGGTGTCTTTTGAAAATCACTTTTTAATATATTTCCTTTTGCAAGCGCACATAGTTTCATGTCTTCTTTAAAGTCATCAAGTTCTTTATAATAGACATTGCTTATTTCATAAATAAGCACGTCATCAATAGTTCTTGCTTCGTTATAATTAAGTACGTCTATTAAACTGCTAATTATATTTGTTCTTATGTGTGTTCTATCATTACTTATTGGTTTTAAAAGAACGATGTTTTCTTTGTTTTCGTAATTAAATGTTTCACTGTTTTTTTGACTTATTAATGTATATGTCCTTGTTTCATTAAATCCTAAGCTTCTCATTAATGAGCTTATGTCTTTTCTGTATTTTATTCTTGGAACATACCCACCGGTTGTCATTTCTAATGTGGGTAATTTTGCAACTATTTTATCATATCCAAATAGTCTTCCTACTTCTTCTATTATGTCTTCTTTTATGCTTATATCTAATCTTCTTGATGGTGCAGTTACGTAATAGGTGTTCCCTTCAACTTTATAATCAAACTTTAATCTTTTTAATATGTCAATCACGTCTGTATTTTCTATTTTTACTCCAATGACTTTATTGATTTCTTCTAATGTTACTTCAATTACATTTGTGCTTGTCTTTATATTATTTACTACTTTTTCATTTTTGCTTATTTTAGCAGCTGCATATTTTTCTAATAAGTGACATGCTCGTTTTAAAGCCATTAATGTGTATTCTGGATTTATTCCAACTTCGTATCTTAAACTTGCTTCGCTTCTTAAATCTAGTTTTAAACTTGTTCTTCTTACTTTTAATTTGTCAAAAATTGCACTTTCAATTAAGATGTTTTTTGTGTTTTCATCTACGTCTGAGTTTAGTCCTCCCATTACTCCAGCTATACAAATTGGTATTTCTCCGTCAGTTATTACTATGTCTTCGCTGTTTAATGTTCTTTCTTGTTTATCTAGTGTAATTATTTTTTCGTTTTCTTTTGCCATTCTTACTAGTAATGCACGCCCTACTTTGTCTGCATCGAAGAAGTGTAGTGGTTGACCAAATTCAAGCATTATATAGTTTGATATGTCTACTACGTTATTTATTGGTCTCATTCCTGCATTAGTGAGTCTAAGTTTTATGAATTCTGGGCTTTCTTTTATTTCTACATTTTTTACTAATTTTGCATAATATAACAAAACATTTTCTGTTTCAATTTTTAAATTAATATTAGTTTCAAAATCGCTTTCTGTGTAATCTGTTTGAGGTAATGTTATGTTTCTATCTAAAACTGCACTTACTTCATATGCGAATCCTATATGGTTTAAACAGTCGTTTTTTCTATTTGGGTTTAAATCAAGTAAATATACTGAATCTAAGTTTAAGTATTCTTTTGGACTTTTGCCTACTATTGCATCATTAGGTAATTCGTGTATTCCCTCACTTTTTTCTTCTAACCCTAGCTCTTCTAGGGAACATAGCATTCCGTTACTGTTTACTCCTCTGATAACGCTTTGTTTTATTTCCATACCGTTTGGTAATTTTGCCCCTGGTAAACTAACTACAACTTTTATGCCACTTCTAGCGTTGGGCGCTCCACAAACTATTTGTTCAGTGTTCGCTCCTATATTTACTTCACATACTTTTAAATGATCACTGTTTTCGTGTGGTTTTGCATTTATAATTTCACCAACAACTATTTTATTAAAATTGATTTCACCAATTACTTCTTGTACGTTTACACCTGCATTTGTAATTTTATCAGCTAATTCTTTTTTATCAACGTCATCAATTTTTACATAGTCATTAATCCAGTTTGTGCTTATTTTCATTAGTTATCCCTCCTATTAAAGTCGTTCACTCTTAGGTCGTTAGTATATAAAACTCTTATGTCTCCAATTCCATATTTTAGCATCGTTAATCTGTCTATTCCAAAGCCAAATGCAAATCCATTATATTTTTTCACATCATAACCGCATCCTGTTAAAACGTTTGGATGTACCATTCCGGCACCTGCAACAGTAATCCATCCTGTGTTTTTACATAATTCGCATCCTTTTCCTCCACATTTAAAACAACTTATATCTAATTCAACGCTTGGTTCGGTAAATGGATAAAAACTTGGTCTAAACCTGCTTTCTACATTTCCAAATAGTCTTCTCACGACTAGATCCATTGTTCCTTTTAAATCAGCTAAACTTATATTTTCATCTACTAATAGTCCTTCCATTTGTGTGAATTGATGTGAGTGTGAAGCGTCATCATTATCACGTCTATATGTTTTTCCCGGACATACTACTCTTATTGGACTCTTTTCGGTATTTGCTAGCATTGTTCTTACTTGTACTGGACTTGTTTGACTTCTTAGTAACATTGTGTCTGTTATATAAAAGGTGTCTTGTTCATCTCTCGCTGGATGTCCAATTGGTAAGTTTAGCATTTCAAAGTTGTATAAATCACATTCTACTTCAGGCCCTTCTACAACTGTAAAGCCAAGTGAAATAAATACTTCTTCTAATTCTTCTATCACTTTTTCAATTGGGTTAGCACTTCCAATATTTCTAAAAGTTCCGTTTAAACTTATATCTATTTTTTCGCTTTCTAATTTTGCATTTAATTTTTGTTCTTTTAATTCTTTCTTTAAGTTTTCTAGTTTGTTTGATACTTCATTTTTAAATTCATTAATTATTTTTCCAAGTTCTTTTACTTCTTCTTTGCTAACGTTTTTTAATGAGCTTAAAAATTCGGTTATTATTCCTTTTTTTCCTAAGTAACTTATTCTAATGTTTTCTAATTCTTCTAGTGTATTAATTTTTAGACTTTCAAATTCTTTTTTTGCTGCTTCTATTTTTTCTTTCATCTTTTTCCTCCCAAAAAAATAACCTTTATTCATAAGGACGGATTTAACCGCGGTACCACCTTATTTCATAAAGATTTATGCTTCTCATTAAGTTAACGCCTTTAATACGTCTTTTAATTTACTAGGCCGAAATTCATAAATATATTTTTATTAGTTTTCACCAACCACTAATTCTCTTTTTTAAAAAGTATATTTACTACTAAAACCTTTAAAAGTAAATTAATTATACAATATTTAATTTTATTTTACAATCTTTTTTATCGTTGGTCACTTATAGTTGCATCACTATTATTTGTTTGTAATGCTCTAAGTGGATCATAAGGCACTCCTGTAGTTGTTCCTGCTAGTAATGCTATGTCTACTGCATTTTCTGGTATTCCCCATGAATTACTTGAAAATTCAAATAATGCTTGGTCTACCACAAACCCACGCGTGTTGAAAGTAACGTTGTTCATTATAACTCCAGTTGCCCCTGGGTTTAGATATGCCGGCTGCCTTAATGAGTAAAAGACGGTATCTCTAACTAGTAAATTTGTTGCATTACTTTGTGTTACAAATCCACGATTTACTACCCATGTCGATGAGTCCCCCTGATTGGTTTGGTCCATAAATTATATTATCAATTATTCTGTTATTTGGTCCGAAAACTTGTATGAATTCTACTGGATATGGTGAGTTACTTGTAATGGTTAATCCTTTGATTGTGTTATTTCCAGTTAATAAGAATGGAACAATTGGTGAGGCTAATTCAATTATTGAACCAGCACGGCCTTTTAAGGTTACATTATTACTTAAAACATTTTGAGTGGCAATTGAATATGTACCTGCTAAAACATTAATTACTCCGTTTGTCTCGACTGTATTTAGTGCTTCGTCAATTGTTTGAAAAGGTCTTTTTGGCTTCCATCTCCTCCCGGAAGTGCATTTGATTCTACAAATAAATTATATTGATTTGGTCGATTGTTCCGGTTGCTCCTGTTGGGCCAGTAACTCCTACGCCAGTTCCTGCTGGCCCTGTTGGTCCAGTAGCTCCTGTAGGTCCCGTTGCGCCTATAGGACCTGGCACTAAGCATATTGGTATATTTTGTATCTGAGAATTTATATTACAGTTATTTTTATTACAATTCATATTTTTCCTCTCTATAATATAATATTAATAATTATTTAATAAAATACTATCTAAAATTAAAAGACTTTAACAAAAAATAAAGTCTTTTAATATAATATTATATGAATAAATTAAATGATTTTAAAAATATATATAAATCTAATAAACCTCTTTTTAATACAATGATAGTTTTTATTATGATTTTTCTTATAGTTTGGCAAATTATTTTTACTTTAATTATTCCTACTAGAATTAATATTATAATTTTACTCGTACTTATATCAAGTTTGGTTATTTTCTACTTTAAAAATACCAGCAGTTATTAAATCGTTAGTTATATATATGTAATCAAGTATTTTTTTAGCATTTCTAACACTATTAATCATATTATCTTTTATATCTATTTTATCAGGTATACTAATTAGTACAAAAAATAGCTTTTTTTCTTCTTCATTAAGATTAAAATTGTTGTTATATTCTTTTAATAATGATTTAAAATTATATTTGTTATATTCTCTTTTATAAAATTTATATAAATCAAGTATGGGTGTATCAACCACTGAATAGTCCCAATTTAATAAATACCCCTTATCCCCTCTTATAAAATGACTAGTTTTTAAATTATTATGCACAACACTTACTCTTTCAGTATCTTTGTTTTGCACTAATTTATACCAACTATTTATTTCGCGTTCGGCATACATAAGTGCACTCATAATAATTGAATAATTTCTAGCAATTAAGTATTCATAAGGTGACATATATTCTTTTTTATCAATTTTTAATATTAGTTTTTCATAATAATCTTTTAAATAATCTATATTATTTATTATTTTATAATGTATTTCTTTGTATTTTTTTCTACTTACATCTTTAAAATAGGTTGTTCTAAAATGTAAGTCTGCTACTGTTTTCATTAGTTCTTTTCCTTTTTCGTCTTCAGTAGTATAAACGTTATCAATGTATTCATATCTTACATTGTCATCATTTTCTTCTATTATTTTTGGGAAACACTCAAAACCTTTTAAAGACAAGTATTCGTATAATTCATTTAAATCTTTTTTCTTGCTTTTTATGACGTATTTATTATCTTCTTCTATTATAATCTTAGCTTTGCCTTTGTATTTTATCATTCTTCATGTTTAAAATATGGTATTACAATTTTATCTCCAATACTATATATTTCTTCTTTGTTGTATTCTTTTATATCGTCTATTCTAACATTGTATTTCATAGCTATACTATCTATAGTTTCGTCACTTTTCATTATATGTATTTTGTAAGTTATGTAGTTATCTGGCATATTGAATTTTTTACTAAATTCTTCTATTTCTTGTTTTACTTCTTCTTTTTCTGCGACTATTTCTTCTTCTGGTTTTTCTACTTCATCAAGTATTTCTTCAATAGAATTTATTTCTTCTTCTTTAACTTCAGTTTCTATTTTTGCTTCTTCATAATGCATACCTAATTTCATTTTTAAATGTAACACGTCTTTATCAATTTCATAAGTGTAGTCATCCATTAATAAGTTGACACTTTCTTTTTTTATTCTCTCACTTAAGGCAATTGCAAAAGGTATATTGTACAAGAATTCTTCATGTTTTACACTTGCTTCAGTCATTTTATATTCGCCACTTACATGAAATTCTCCTTCGATTACATCATCTAAAACTTTATACTCGTGCGTTACATTTAGTTCAATTATTTCTTGAATCGTTGTTTTAAATATAATATCTTTTTTAAATTCAATTGTTTCTTTCAAAATAAAACACTCCTTTCAATTAATTGTATGAAGTGCTTTATTATTTATAACTATTATTTAAAAATGTATTTATATATTTCTTTATAATTTTTAACAGGAATAAATTTGATTTTACTTTTTATATCTTCATCTAGTTCAAGTGAATCTTTTTCGTTTTCTTTTGGTATAAATATAGTATCAATACCATTTCTTATTGCCGCGAGGCTTTTTTCTTTTAATCCACCAATTGGTAAAATATCCCCATTTAATGTTATTTCTCCAGTCATACTAATATTACTATTTATGTTTTTGTTTTTTATGTAACTAAGTAATGCAGTTACTATTAAACTTCCTGCAGAAGGTCCTTCTTTAGGTATGGCTGTTTCTCTAAAATTAATGTGGTATGTTTTGTTTTTAAATATATCGCTTTTTAAGTTAAAATAAACTAGATTACTTTTAATATATCCTATTGCTACTTTAATACTTTCTTCCATAACTTTTCCTAATGAACCAGTATAACAAAACTCCTCTTTACCCTGGTAACTAGATACTTCGACTTCTATTGTTGCCCCTCCATAAGGTGTATATGCAATTCCTGTTATGAATCCTTTTGGAAATATTTTTCGTTTTTTATTATTGCTATATTTAGGACTTTTTAAGTATGTATATATGTCTTTTTTCATTATAACTTTTAATATTTCTTTGTTGTTCATTTTATAATCAGTAATTATTTTTCTAATTATTTTATTAATTAATTTATCTAATTCTCTTACACCACTTTCTTTAGTATAAGAATTTATTATTTCGTTTATGCTTTTTTCATCAAATGTTATTTTATCTTTTTTAAGTCCCGAATTAGTAAGGGCATTAGGTATTAAGTAATTTGTGGCAATATTTAGTTTTTCGTTATCAGTATACCCGGCTATTTCTATTATTTCGAGTCTATCTCTAAGTACTGGTGGTATACTACTTAAATCGTTTGCTGTACATATAAAAAATACTTCACTTAAATCGATTCCTTCTTCTATATAGTTATCTACAAATGATTTATTTTGTTTGCTATCAAGTATGTCTAATAATGTACTTGCTGGGTCTCCACGATAGTCTTTTGTTAGTTTATCTATTTCATCAAATAGTATAACTGGGTTCTTAGTACCACATTTGATAAATGCGTTGATTATTTTACCTGGACTGCTTCCAATGTATGTTTTTCTATGGCCAATTAGTTCTGCTGGATCGCTTATTCCTCCTAAACTAATTTTACTAAAACTTCTATTTAAACTTTTGGCAATGCTTTCTGCAAATGTTGTTTTTCCAACTCCTGGAGGACCTACTAAACAAATTATCGGACTAACGGCGTTTTTGTTATTTTCTTTTACTGCAATGTATTCTATAATTCTGTTTTTTATATCAATAAGACCGTAATGACTAAAATTAAGATTATCTAATATTTTATTTAAATCTTTTTCGTCTTTGCTTCTATTATTCCAAGGCAAACTAAGTAAAACATCAATATAGTTTTTAATAACTGCAAGTTCAGGACTTACTTCTGGTGTTCTTTCGTATTTTTCTATCTCGTTTTCAAGTTTATTTTTAATTTGAACGGGTAATTTAAGTGAAGACATTTTTTCTTTTATTTTGTCTATTGCTTCAGTTTTGCTGTCTTTTTCACCAAGCTCGTTTTTTATTAATTTTATTTTTTCTTTTAATATAAATTCTTTTTGGCTTTCTTCTAGTTTTTGTTTTAATTCAAGTTCAATTTTGTTTTCAAGTTCTACTACTGCTTTTTCAATGTTAATTTCGGTTATTAGCTTTTTTGCTCTTGATATATGGTCTGTATTTAACATAAATGTGAGTTTTTTTTCAAAACTAAGTGGTAGAAAAGATGTTATCATGTCTGTTAGTTTGTCTAAATCAGTTATTCCTTTTATTTGACTCAAAATGGAGTTTGATATGTATGGATTTAAGCTGATGTATTTGTCAAGTTCAGTTATTAATGTTCTTAGTAAAGCAGTTTCTTCTATTTCATCAACTTCATTTACTGGTATGCTTGCAACTATGCTTTCTAGTATGTCTTTTTGATTAGAATAGTTTACATAACTGTATACTTTAACACGTTTTTTACCAGTTATAACTATACGAGTGGTTCCATTTGGTAAATCAATTCTGCTTTTAATTATTCCTACTACACCTATTTTTGGTAAGTCATCTGTACTAGGGTTTTCTTCAAGTATGTTAAGTGGGGTTACGATTAATATTTCA
Organism: uncultured Bacilli bacterium; assembly: GCA_944350305.1. Taxonomy (GTDB): domain Bacteria; phylum Bacillota_I; class Bacilli_A; order RF39; family UBA660; genus CALVVN01. Next base: position 19,744 of record CALVOO010000004.1, on the reverse strand, counting down.
TTGTTGTGATATTCTTTTGCAATATCTATTACTTTTTTGCTTATTTCATTATTTAACTCGATTCTTGCTTCTTGATGAGGAAGTAAAACTAGACCTTTTAAAAGAATAACAGGTAAATTACTTTTAATCATAACTCTCCTCCTCACTTGATTTTTTATTATAAATTATATTTCAAATTATGTCTATAATAAAAATTTTATTTATCGCAATTTACAATTTTTGTTTAAATATTAAATTTAAAATTGTATTTTATTATATATAACTTCAACATAATATTAAATTTATAAAATACACCTAGAAAACAAGGTGTATTTTATACTTTCATTAGGCTATTTATAAATTAGATGATTAATTTTCGAGATTTGCGCAGGAACTTGGGAGATCTACTGTATATGGATCACTTGCCGTTCCACTTCCTCCAGAGGCTAGAACACAAGATTTCAGAGAAATTACGGGACGCACGCCGAACGAGCCGTTGAGGCGGCTGCTAGCCAAGCGGCCAATGAGATCAGACCCGTCCACGTAGAACATGAAAGCGCGGCCGCTGTCCCAGTAGCGCGGACTCATTATCCACCAAGATACTCCACTTGATGCGTTCTGGGCTATATAATAGTTTGAGTTGCTTCTTTCGTGTAAACCTCCTGCGTAGTATACCTCATCCATTGTAATTAATCCTATTGGATATGTTAGTTTTCCGTTTCCTGTACTTGTACTTGCTGTAAACCTATCATTTGCATTACTACATGTGAACGTTGGTGTTTCATTTACGTATAGTCTATCACTTGCAGCATAGTAGAATGTACTTCCTCTTGCACTCCATGTATCTCCACTTGCAACCGTTCTATCATTACAGTATATTGCTGTCTTACTTATATACCCTGAATAACTACTTAAGTTGCTACTGTACCAGTTATCCACCACTGTTTTTATACTACTATTTGTTCCCGTTCCATATTGCTGACTTCTAGTGTACATATATCCTACATATGAACTATTATCATAGCTTGAATTATATGCTTGGCGTGTACTTATAAATGCTGCTGTATCATCTGCACTTGTTCCTGCATATATCAAACGCACACTATTATCCTCGTTTATTCTTACTATTCTCCAATAATATCCTGCAAAACTTACATAGTTATTTGTAACAGTCCCTGCAAAGTAATATGTATCTTTTCCATCTTGTCCACTTGCTTTATATATTGTGTTTCCATTATTACTTGTTGTGAATACACTACTAAAGCTACTTCTTGTACTTACATTTGGGTTGTTTTCTAATATCCATGCATACAATGGTCCTGGTTCCCTTGGTGCTGTAAAGTTTACTTGACATGTTGTACTACTCGTTACATTACTTACTGTTAATTGATTTGTACTTGTATCATATGTTCCATTACATCCTGTTACACTTTCATATTCGTAACCATCTTGCACTGTTAATGTAAATGTATGACTGCTTCCACTATTTATTATTACTGAACTTGGTGCATTTACTGTTGCCATACTTGCATCATTTGTTGTTGCACTTACTCTTACCGTATTTTCTTCTAATATTTCATTTTCTACATTAGCACAACCTTCACTTAACTCCACTTTATATGGGTTGCTTGCTGTTCCATCACCACTGGATGCAAGAACGCATGCCTTAAGTGAAATTACAGGACGTACGCCACGCGCGTTGTAGACACCGTCGCCGTTCAAGTAGCCAGCGCTAGAAGAGCCACCCACAATGAGCACGAGAGCGTTGCTGACGTAGCTAATCCAGTCGCACGGACTCATTGTCCACCAATAACTCGCTCCACTACTTGCGTTTTGGGCTATATAATAACTTGAGCTATCTGTTGCCCAGTAGTTCCATAATCCTCCTGCATAACTTATCTCATCTGCTGTGATTAGCCCTATTGGGTATGTTAATGCACCATTTCCTGTACTTGTACTTGCCGTGAACTTATCACTACTGTTACTACATATAAATGTTGGTGTTTTATTTGTATTTACTCTTTCATATCCGGCATAATAGACTGTATTTCCTGTTGGACTCCATTTATATCCGCTTGCTGTCGTTCTATCATTACAATATATCGCGGTCTTACTGATATACCCTGAGTAACCACTTAAGTTATTTATATACCAATTATCAATTGTTGTTTTTATGTCACTGCTTGTTCCTGTTCCATGCTGTGAATTTAATGTATACATGTATCCTACATACGCACTATTATTGTTACTTGTGTTATACGCTTGACTTGTACTTATAAACGCCGCTGTATCATCTGCGCTTAGTCCTGCATATATTAGACGTACACTATTATCCTCGTTTATTCTTACTATTCTCCAGTAATATCCTGCAAAATACACATAGTTATTTGTTACTTGTCCTGCAAAATAATATGTATTTAATCCATCTTGTCCACTTGCTTTATATATTGTGTTTCCATTATTACTTTCTTCAAATATTGTACTAAAATCACTTCTTGTCTCTATATTTGGGTTATCTGCTAATATTTGTGTATATAAATATTCTTTGTTTTTCTCTTCAAATATGTATGGGTTATCTACTGTTCCACTTCCTGTTACTTTTACATCGCTTTGAACATATACTACTCCTCTTAGTCCACTACTTGTATCATACTCTACTTCTTCTATCCCACTACTTGTTATATTACTTACTAAGTTATTTCTTTCTGTCATACTAAAGTATGAACTATTACTTCCTAAATATGAATTTAAACCGCCTATTCTGTTATATTCATCCACATTTATTAATCCGATATCACTAAATTTACTACTTCCTGTACAATTTAAGTTATTTCCTTCACATATGAATTTATTTGTACTATATATGTAATCACTACTGTTTTCTAATGTATTATAAAAACTATTTAAATTTGTAACTATATCATTATAACTTCCTATATTTGTAACTATACTGATTAAATTCAAAGTATTTTTACGTGATTTATTGTAAATATTTTTAACTATAGTTGACTCTTGATTTTGTGTTTTAAATTGGTTAAAACTATAAAATGTGCTTATATAAAATAAAATAGAAAAAAAAGTTATTATTATAAATTTACATTTTTTATTCATATAACACCTACTCTAAATTAAATTATACTTTTTGCATACCGTAATGTCAATTTAATAAAAAAAGAAATTAATCTTTTTTAATTTCTTCAATTATTTTTTCAATTTTACTTCCGTATTCAATACTTTCATCATAAACAAATCTTATTTCAGGCATGTGTCTTACATCTATCCTCTTAGCGAGTTCAGTTCTAAAATAAGCACTTGCATTATTCATATCTTTTACAATCTTATCTCTTTTATCATCATCAAGTGTTGTAAAATAAACTTTAGCAAAACTCAAATCATTTGTAACAGTTGCATAAGTAATAGTAACTTTTTTTAAATCTTCATCATTAACTTCAGTCAAAAGAATATTTCCAAGTTCTTGCACTAAAGCACTTGCAACTCTTTCACCTTTCAAATTCATTATCTTTTCACTTCTTTCATCTCATAAGTTTCAATTATATCTTTTTCTTTTATATCAATATAATTTTCTAAAGTAATTCCACAGTCAAAACCACTTTTAACTTCTTTAGCTTGATCTTTTTCTCTTTGAAGCGAATTTATTTTCCCGTCATATACTACTACACCATCACGAATAAGTCTACATTTACTACCATTTTTAATAACACCACTTACTACATGACTACCTGCAATAATGCCAACTTTACTAAACTTAAACAATTGTCTTACTTCTGCATTACCAACAACCACTTCTTCATATTCAGGATCTAACATACCTTTCATAGCTGCTTCTATCTCTTCAACAACTTTATAAATAATATTATAAAGTCTAATATCAACATTATACTCTTTTGCAACTTCTTTAGTTTTAGAACTAGGTATTACATTAAAACCAATAACAATAGCATTACTAGCATTAGCAAGTACAACATCACTTTCAGTAATAGTACCTACGCCACTTCTAATAACATTAACTTTAACACCTTCAACGTTTATCTTTTCCAAACTATTCTTAACAGCTTCTTCACTACCTTTAACATCGGCTTTAAGAACAATATTTATTTCCTTTTTACCTTCTTTAATACTATCAAACAAGTCTTCTAAACTAAGAGTTTTCTTAACAAATCTTTTATTTTTTAAAATATTTTCTCTTTTTATCGCAACATTTCTGGCTTCTTTTTCTGTTTCAAAAGCCATAAATTTATCCCCTGAAACAGGGACGTTATTTATACCAGTTATTGTAACAGGCATACTAGGTAATGCACTTACAATATCTTCACCTTGACTATTTTTAAGAGTTCTAACTTTACCAAAAGCAGTTCCAACAACTATTGGGTCACCTAATCTTAAAGTACCATTTTGAATAAGTAATGTAACTTCACTACCAACACTCTTATCAAGTTTACTTTCAATAACAGTACCACTTGCATATCTATTAGGGTTTGCTTTTAATTCCATTACTTCACTAAGAGCAATTATACTATCAAGTAAATCCTTAACGCCCTCGCCTGTATGAGCACTTATTTTAACAAACATAGTATCTCCACCCCAAGCTTCAGGAGTAAGACCATATTCACTCATCTCACTCATTATCCTGTCTACATTACCAGCACCTTTGTCTATTTTATTAATTGCAACAATAATTGGAACATTCGCACTTTTAGCGTGATCAATAGCTTCCTTAGTCTGAGGCATAACACCATCATCAGCAGCAACTATAATTATAACAATGTCAGTAATCTTCGCTCCTCTCGCGCGCATTTCAGTAAAAGCAGCATGTCCAGGAGTATCAATAAAAGTAATCTTTTTACCATCAATGTCTACTTGATAAGCACCTATATGCTGAGTAATTCCACCTGCTTCACCACTTGCAACATGAGTATCTCTTATATAATCCAAAAGAGTCGTCTTGCCATGATCAACATGACCCATAATAGTTACTACAGGTGCACGTAATTCAAGTAAACTTTCGTCCTCATCTATAACGTATTCTTCAAAATTAGTTATATCAGTAGTTTCCTCTTTAACAAGTTTTTTATTATAATCAACTAACACTACTTCTGCATCTTCAAAAGAAATAGTTTGGTTTACATTAATAACAAGTCCCATTAAAAACAATTTTTTTACAAGTTCTGCACTAGGCACATTTAAAGCATTTGCTAAATCGTTAACAGTCATACCTTCTTTATAAATAATAACGTCATCATGTGATTCATTTTTATTACTTTGAAGCTTTTGTTTATGCTTATAAATATCTTTTTTCTTATGCAAAAATTCTTCTTTAGAACTATCTTTTTTCTTTATCTTTTGTTTTTTAACAACAACTTCATCTTTTAACTTAGTTCCTTCTAATATTTCTTCTGCACGGTCTTCAAATTCATATTTACTTTCAAGTTCTTCACTCAAATTATTTTCACTACTTAGTTCTATATCTAACATAACAATATCATCGTCAGTTAACTCATCATTTTCATTTTTAACATCTATTCCTAAACTCGCACAAACACTAAGTAATTCATCTACTCCTATATTAAGTTCTTCTGCGTAATCTCTAACAGACATATTACACCTTCTTTCTATAGTTTTTTAATTAATTCATTATATATTTCATCACTTACTTTTACACCCAAATGGTAGTCTAGCACTTTTTTTTCTCTAGCTTTATTTATAATATTCGCATCTTTCTTTAAATATACACCTCTACCATTAGCTTTCAAAGTATCATCTACAAATACTTCCCCTTCTTTATTTCTAACAATTCTAAATAACTCTCTTTTATCTAATTTTTCTTTACTTATAACACAAGTTCTAAGCGGTATTTTCTTCATATTATTCACCATTTATTTCTTTATTTATATCATCTAATGTTTTAATATTAATTTTATATTTCGTAAGTTTACTTGCAAGTTTTATATTAATTCCTTTTTTACCTATTGCAAGACTTAAGTTTTCTTCATCAGTAATTGCAAGAGCTTCTTTTGCTTTTTCATCAACTATACTAACATTAACATTTTTAGCTGGACTTAAAGCATTAGCAATAAATTCTTCAGGATTATTAGAGAAAAGAACTAAATCAACCTTTTCACCATTTAACTCATTAATAATACTTGCGATTCTTCTACCTTTTTCACCAATACAGCTTCCTATTGCATCTACGTTACTTACAGTACTACTTACTGCCACTTTACATCTAACACCTGCTTCTCTTGCAACACCATGCATCACAAGAACGCCTTCTTTAAATTCAGGTATTTCAAGTTCAAATAATCGTTTAACAAAACCATAATGTTTTCTAGAAAGCATTATAACTGGCCCTTTATTGTTAGACTCGATTTTAGTGATATAAACTTTGATGCTGTCACCCATTTTTAATGTTTCACCTGGAATAATTTCATTCTTAGGAAGAATTCCTCTTGCTTTACCTAAATCAACATAATAATTTCTAGCGTCTTCCATTGCTAAGAATCCGACCATTAACTCATCTTCTTTATCACTGAATTCTTCAATAATATTATTTTTTTCAGCTTCTCTTATTTTTTGCATAACTACTTGTTTTGCAACACCTACTGCCACACGTCCAAAGTCCTCAGGAGTAACTTCAGTAACAAATTCATAACCAATAGTTGCATTTTTGTCAAGTTCCAAAGCTTCTTCTAAACTATATTCAGTTTCTTCATTTTCAACGTTTTCTACAACTGTCATCACTTTAAATACTTGAATGCTTCCATTATTTTCATTAATAAGAACTCTAATATTTGCATCTTCCCCAGTATTCTTCTTATAAGCACTTGCAAGAGCGCTACTCATAGCTTCTATAACTACACTAGGATCAATTCCCTTTTCTAAACAAATATTATCTAATGCATTTTTAAATTCAACGTTTTCCATTATTCTTCACCCTTACTACATATATCAAGTACGTATTCTTCCTTAATTAAATCTAACTTATCTACTATAGGATTGATAACCTCAGTGGCTTTAACACACAAATCTGTATCAACACCATTTTTACTATCAATTTTTACAAATAAAGTTTTTTCACCATCTTCTTCACCAAAAGTAACCGAACACAAATCCACGCCTATTTCTTTTAAAGGCATAAGAAGATTATCAAATAATTCTTTTTCCAAAATATCACTCCTTTACAAATTTAAAGAGTGGGATTTATGCCCACTCATCAAGTAAACTAATTATATAATTTATATATAAATATGTCAAATTAATTTTGATGTTTTAAGAAATATATGCTACCACCTACAAAACCTACTAATGATATAAGACCTACTAAGAAGAATACTAAAACGTTATCTCCTGTCTGAGGATTATTAATATCAGGTGTTGTATCTTCAACTATTTCTACAAAATATGCATATATTGTAGTATCTTCAGTTATTTCAGTACCGGCTAAAAATTCATTTTTGTATTCAGCATCAGTATACCAACCCTTAAATTCATAACCTTCTACTGTACCAACTTCTAAAGCATCAGCTGTAACAACAAACTTATCTGGCACGATCATTGAAGCAACACCATCAATTGATGATAGATTAAATACATGACCAGTAGACCCTACCATATCAGCATCTGTAGTCATATCTAAATTTGTCTTTTCATCAATTATAAATATTTGTCCACCAAGTGCATTTCCTTCTTTTCCAAAATTAACTTTAGTACTTTCGCCATTAGTATCATTATTTTCTAATTTAACATTATTTAATGTAATAATAGAAGTTTCGCTATCTTCATAATAATCACCAAAATCAATTAAATCAATTCTATTTTCAGTAACAATATTATTTTTAATAGTACTATCAGTTATAGTTAAACTTAAATCTTTCTGACTTCCAATAACTACAACACCATAATTATTGTAGCTAGCTTTAGGAACATAACTAGTACCATATAAAGTACTATTCTTAACAGTTACTTTATTATTATTTTGTAATACGCCTTCACTAGTAGTAATATCTAATGCTGCCCATCCAGAAACTATAGATGACTCAATTTTAACAGTATTTTTTTCACTTTTTACATAAATACCATAAGTAGCATTAACTTTACTATTTGTAACAGTTAATTTAGTACCGTTTGCATCAGCATCTACTATTATACCAGAAACACGAGTTTTATAGTCTTTATCAGCAACATAATCTTTAACATTAAGGTTTACATTGTCAAAATTAACAATAAGTTCTGGCGTAGTAATAGCTACTACATTTTTATAAGTATCATTTACATATTCACCTATAACAGTAACATTTTTCATATCAAAGTTATCAGTAACAGTAATTTGACCAACTATAATAGTATCTTCTTTACTCGACCCTTCAATAGTTAATGCCTTATCAATAGTAATATTACCAGTATATGTGCCATCTTCTAATACTAAAGTATCTCCTTCCTCCGCTTCCCCTATTTTAGCACTTAAGTCATCAGTGCTAGCAACTTCAATAGTTTTAGCATCCAAAGTATTTACAGATACAAAAACCATTAATAAAGTTGTAAAAAATAAACTTATCTTTTTCATATTTCCCTCCTATCTTAAGATTAGCATAGTTTTTATTATTTTTCAAGAAACTTTTTTGATTAACATAGTAAAATATACATTAATAGTTTATTTATATACAGATTGAGAGATAAAATATGGGTGAGAATACGAACACAATTAAGTTAATTACATAAATTATTATTGTAAGAAAAGAAGGGGTGGATTATATGTGTAATAATAATGAATGTTCTTGTAATACAAATAATTGTAACACTTGCAATAGTTGCATAGCAGAAATATTACAAGTAATAAACGTTTTACAATCAAACGCATGTCCTGAAAATTGTTTAAATTCTTGTGACAGACCAGCACTTGGAGGAGGAGCCAACTGCATAGTATGTAACACTAGACCAATTATGATATACGGATGCAATGGTACTCCATGGAGTATGCCTACTACAAGAACAAATACAACATGTACTGATGGCACAACAACAGGATGCTCTAATGTATTTAGAGTTGAAAAAGTTGATGATTGCTGCTGTACATTCCGTGTATTAGCACCAAACACTGATAGTACAAGCTTATATCCATATGTAAGTACAGATTCAATATTTACAATAAATATAAATTGTATATGTGGTGTGAGATGTTTAAATGATACTTATGTAGAATGTCTATAAAAAAATAAAACTCCTAAAAATTAGGAGTTTTATTTATACACTTTTAAAAATTTAATTTACACAAACATTTGAACAAAAAAAACTAATGTGCTATAATTCAGATTACAAGGAAGTGTAAAATAATGAAAAAAACGAATTATATTTTTATAGGTATAATACTAATATTGCTCGCTATCTTGTGTTTCTTCATTTGGAAATATATAAAACCAACAAATAATCAAGACAAAGATGCAATTAGATTTAGCGAAGAATATACCAAAGTTCCTGAAGACAACGTATTTGATTACGTTAGTGCCACTACAATAATAGATGTATTAAAAAATGGAACAGGCGTTGTATATTTAGGTTTTCCAGAATGCGCTTGGTGTCAGCAATATGTGGTTTATTTGAATGAGGTTGCAAAAGAAAACGGAATAAAAACGATATATTATTATAATATAAGAGATGCTAGAAATAATAATACAGAGAGTTATAGAAAAATAACAGAAATTTTAAGTGAATATTTACCTACCGATGATGAAGGAAAAGAAAGAGTTTATGTTCCTGACGTTACCTTTGTAAAAGATGGGCTTATTGTTGGTCATGATAACGAAACTTCTATTGTAACCGATGAAGATGGGACACCAGAAACATATTGGACTGATGAAAAAATTTATAGTTTAAAATCGAAATTATCTAATTATATGAGTTTAATAAAGGAAACAGTTTGCACTGATTGCAACTAATTGTTTCTTTTTTTTATATATTGTTATATAATTATTCTAGGTGATATAAATGTATTGGCATTATGTTGTTATTCTTATAATTTTAGTTTTAATTTCTTTTATTGTTATTAAAATGAATAAAAAGGATTTTAATATAAAAATAAACAAGTTAATTGAGTTTTTAGGTGGCAAGGATAATATTTTAGATGTTGAAACTAATATTTCAAGATTAAAAGTTGTTGTTCGCGATGTTTCAATAGTTAATAAAGATGGGATACAAAAACTAGGTGCTAAAGGTATTGTTGAAGTAGATAACCAATTAAAAATTATTTATGGTCCAAATTCTAAACAATTAAAGAAATTTATTAAAGACTTAAAATAATACATTTTTTTTATAAAAAATACAAATTTCGACAAATTGTGACATTTAATTTTAATATAATGTTATTTGAGGTGAAGGTATGTATTTTTTTAATGCATTTTTATTTAATCTTATTATATTGATATTTCCGCTTTTTTTGTATTTGTTATATTCAATTAGAAAGAAAAATTTGAATGAAGATAAAAGTGAGATTTTACTTGACATTAGTATTGTAAGTAGTTTTTTCTTGAGCATTTATTTTAATAAATACGTAGGAAATAGTGATCAAATAATTTCATTAACTATTCCTCTACTTTTTTCTTTTTTGTATAAAAGAACTTATACATCAATCTTTATTAGTGTTATTTTAATTGATTTTTTATTTATTGTTTATTCTTATAATTTGATAATTTGTATTATGTTTATTTTATCTTATTTTTTTCTTTATTTTATTTATAAATTTAAAACTTTTTCTAACTCTAAGTTTCTAACTATTTTTTCTTCTTTAACAATTATTTTTCATATTTTCTTAAACGTTGCTTACTATAATATTAATTATAGTATATTGTCGTTAACAATTATTATGTATTTTTTAACTTCTCAAATCATTCTTAAATATATTAATTATGAAAGCAAAATATTAAATATTTATTTTACTATGCAAGATGTAGAAAAAGAAGATCATATTCAAACATCTTTGTTTAAAATAACTCATGAAATAAAGAATCCTCTTGCTGTAGTTAAGGGATATATAAGTATTTTTGATGTAAATAATCCTATAAAAAGAAAAAAATATATAGATATAATTAATAATGAAATTGATCGATCTTTAGAACTTTTAAATGATTTTAAAGATTTGTCTAAAATAAATGTAGTAAAACAAGAAATGGATGTAATGGCTTTATCTGATGATATTAAAAAAACTATGATTCCTCTGTTTAATGCAAAAAAAATTAAATATGAGTTGAAATGTGAAAGCAACATTATGATAAATGCTGATTATAATAGAATGAAACAAGTATTGGTTAATTTATTAAAAAATTCAATTGAAGCATCAAATAAAGAAAAAAGCATTATAACTTTAACAACTTTCTTTTCAAATGATAATTTATATATTATTGTTAAAGATAACGGAGAAGGCATGGATAAAGATACTCTGGAGAAAATATTTACACCTTTTTATACAACTAAGCATTATGGAACTGGATTAGGCGTATGTCTTTCTAAAGAAATAATAGAAGCACATAATGGCTCTTTAAACTATACCTCTGTTCCAAATAAAGGTACAATTGCCAAAATTGTGCTTCCAATTTAATACATGTATGGTCCGAATGGTGGATATGGCCTTGGAGGATATGGTCGTGGAGGAATTGGCCTTGGTCTATAAGGGTTAAACACTGCTGTTGCAACGCCACCAGTCAATGCTCCTAACAAAAAAGGTCCTGCAAAAGGTACAAATCTATCATCACCTGGATACTTTTTATAACTAGTATTTCTAAAACCATCATAATACATAAAAAACACCTCGCTTACTATAAAATATGCGAAGTATTTTATTTTGCTATAAACTTTTTAACCTATAAAAGTTAAACGATGGTTTATTATAGAATCTGTAATTTATGTTTTTAGTGCCGAGTCCACTACTTACGAAAATTAGTGTATCATTTACTTTATAAAAAGGTTTTTTGTAAGTTTCACTTCCCCTACTTTCAAAAATACCGCCATAAAAAGGTACAATTACACTGCCATTTAAAGAATTACCGGCAAGAATTAAGTCAACATCATTTCGTGATTTTAAAACAGGAATTGCACTATCGCCTTCATGCATCAAAAGAATTTTAAAATAAACATCATTATTAGCGTCATCATCTAAAAGTTTAAAAGCAGAATCCAAATTAATCGCATCACTAATGGAACTGGAAAGTCCAGCAATGTAAATAGGTGTCAATGCTTTATTATAAACAAACGTTCCAAAATTATTTAGAACAACAAAATCAGCATCAGCCATGACAATAGAAAACTCATCCCCGTCTTCGTCACCTTTAACTGCATACTTACCAATAGTATAATCAATTTCTTTTAAAACAGAAGAAAGTTCATCCAACTCTTCTTCACTCATAGTCTTACCCTCACTTAAAAGTCCACCAGTAAAAAAAACTATATCAGGTTTAAGCACATTAATACGCTCGACCATATTTTTAACATCATCTAAGTTCACAGTACTTTTATAAAGTAAATCAGAAAAATGAACAATTTTAACACCACTAAAGTTATAAGGTATTTTTTCATTAGTAATTCTGTATTCCTTTACTACTAATCCTTTAGTTCCAATATATCTAGAATACATTATTAAACCTACAGAAATAATTAAAATAAAAATTAAAACATTAATAAACTTTCGCTTAAAACCACTTTTCTTTTTTTCTTCTTCACTTAATTCTTTTTTCTCATCTTCCATAATTCACCTATACAAATAATAATAACATAGAATAAACAATTCCATTATGTAACATGTGTGTAAAAATATTCACCCATATATTATCCGTTTTATAATAAATAACTGAAAAAGCAAAACCGAGTGCTCCATAAGGAATAATATATAAAAGTTCAATTAAATCTTTTGCAGATTCAATACCTGCAATAGCGTGTAATAGTCCAAAAATAACCCCGCTTGTTATTGCATAAAACCAAACATTTTTAAAAATCTTCCTTAAACCGTATCTAAATGTCAATTCTTCAACAAATGGTGCTAAAAAAACTGCTAGAAATATGCTTAAGTATGGAGATGCAAGTATAATTTCTCTATTAGCCTCTTCGTTTGCAGCAATAGATCCATTAAAAACAATTTCATTAATAATAAGATTACTAAACATCATAATAGCAAGACCAATACCCCACCATTTGAACATAATTCGCATATTGTTAATTTTATTTTTTTTAAGTTTTTTAAAATCATTAATTAAAACTTTATGTAAAATTATAAATATAAATACGGAATACAAACCATTACCAATCAAATTAGCAATCATTATATCATCAATTGGATAAAACTTATTTACAATTGAATAAAATAAAGATGGTCCTAAAACAAAACCTAAAAAATAAAGTATAAAAATTAAAATGTATTTTCCTTTATCCTCAATATTATTTAAAGTAGTATTAATTCTTTCTAAGTTTTTTTTCATAATATTCTCCTATCACAATTTAATTATACCAAACATATGAAATTATTTAAATATTAGTTTAAAAAATAGTTCTTTTTTAATAAAAAAAAACATAAGTTTAAATGAAAGATTAAAAAAAGGTGGAATGAATATGGATAAAAAAGAAATAATTGAAAGCATCGGTTCAAAATCAAATGGCGAAATATATCTAGGTGTTGTGGGTGCAGTTAGAACTGGTAAAAGCACATTTATAAAAAAATTCATAGAAAATCTAGTTATACCTAATATAGAAGATGATTTTGAAAAAAGAAGATGTCTAGACGAAATCCCTCAAAGTGCTCAGGGAAAACAAATAATGACAATAGAGCCAAAATTTGTACCTTCTAATGGTGCTAAAATAAAAATTGATGACTTTGAAACAAACATTAAGCTAATTGACTGTGTTGGATATGTAACACCAGAAAGTAAAGGATATTTAGATGAAGAAGGAAATCCTAGAATGGTAAAAACACCATGGTTTACTGAAGATTTGCCATTTACCGAAGCTGCTGAAATTGGAACAGAAAAAGTAATAAAAGATCACTCTACTATAGGAATTGTAGTCACTACTGATGGATCAATTGGCGAGATATCAAGAGGAAGTTATATAGATGCCGAAGAAAAAGTAATAACTGAATTAAAGAACTTAAATAAGCCATTCATAGTAATAATGAATACGACGCATCCAAATACACCAGATGTTAGAAATTTATGTGATGAAATAAAAGATAAATACGATGTTCCAGTTATACCAATGAATGTTTTGGATATGACAGAAAACGAAGTTTACATGATTTTAAAAGAAGCTCTATACGAGTTTCCAGTGGAAAATATTGAAGTAAATATACCAGATTGGATTGGTGTATTAGAAAACGAACACCCTATAAAAGAGGCTTTTGTAAAAGCAATGAAAGAAAGTGTTGTAAGCGTAAATAAATTAAGAGATATAAATAATATAAATTTAAACTTTGAAGAAAATGATTTCATAAGTAACTCCTATATATCAAACTTAAACACAAATACTGGGGAAGTTGCAATAAATTTAGAAGCAAGCAATGAATTATACGATGAAGTATTAAAAGAAACCGTTGGAACAAGCATAGATTCAAAAGCAGAACTTTTAAAAATATTTAGAGATTTCAAAAATGGAAAAAGCGAGTACGACAATTTTAAAGATGCACTTAAACAAGTATATCAAACAGGATATGGTATTGCATTTCCAAAACTAGATGATATGAAGTTAGACAAACCTGAAATAATAAAACAAGGAGGAAGATACGGAGTAAAACTCAAGGCAATCGCAACAAGTATACATATGATTAAGGTTGACGTTGAGAGTACATTTGAACCAATCATTGGAAGTGAAATACAAAGTAAAGAGTTAATTGATTATTTACTTAAAGACCAAGAAGAAAATCCAAACAATATATGGAAAAGTGAAATATTTGGTAGAAGTCTAGATGTAATTGTACAAGAAGGAATACAAGCAAAACTTGCAATGATGCCAGAAAGTTTAAGATATAAGTTATGTCAGACTATAACAAAGATAGTAAACAAAGGAAGTAATAACTTAATTGCAATAGTAATTTAAAAAAAGTAATCTATAAAATTACTTTTTTTAGTATAAAAAATAATTAATAATAAAAAATAAAAATACTGGTACTTTGGGACTACATTATTTTTAAAAGTTTTATGAGAAAATAAACTTACAAGGAGTGTTTCTATGAGTAATTACGAATACAAAGAATTTAACTTTAACAAAGACATAAAAAAGATAATTGCTAAGAATATCAGAAAATATCGTAAAGAAAAAGGATACACTCAAGAACAATTAGCATTATATACAGATAGAAGTTTTGAATTTATAAGAAGAATAGAAAGTGAAGAAGGAAGACGTGGCTTTTCAGTAGAAACTTTATGGAGAATTGCAACAGTATTAGAAATAAACATGGACAAACTTTTTAAAGAAGATTAAAAAAACAGGAAAATCCTGTTTTTATTTTTCGCTTTTACCAGTTAAAACTTCTTTTCTAGATAAATTCAATTTACCACGTTTATCATAGCCTGTGGCTTTAACAACTATTTCGTCTCCCTCTTTGACTACATCACTTGGTTTTTCAACGCGCTTAGTATCTAATTGACTGACATGCACTAATCCTTCGCAGCCAGGCCACAATTCAACAAAACATCCAAAATCTTCAACTTTAACAACTTTACCTGTATAAATCTTACCTATTTCAACTTCTTTAATAATATCTTCTATCATAGCAAGTGCTTTATCAATGATTGCAATGTCTTGATGATACAATACAACATGTCCTTCATCACTTATATCAATTTTTACAGCATCCTTATCATTAACTGATTTAACATTAGAACTATCAAGTATAATCTTAGTAATAACATCTCCACCACGTCCGATAACATCTTTTATTTGTTCAGGTTTAATATCAATCATCTTAATCTTAGGAGCATACTTACTAAGTTCTTTTCTAGGTTCACTTATAATGGATTCCATAACATCTAATATTTCCTCTCGAGCGTCATGTGCCTGAGTAAGACTTTCTTTTAATATTTCACGAGTTATACCCTTAATCTTAATATCCATTTGTAAAGCCGTTATGCCATCTCTAGTTCCAGCAACTTTAAAATCCATATCGCCCATATGATCTTCTAAACCTTGAATATCAGTTAAAATTGTATATTTATCGTCTTTAGTTATAAGCCCCATTGCAATACCAGCAACCATTTTTTTAATTGGAACTCCTGCAGACATTAAACTCATGCATCCAGCACATATACTTGCTTGACTACTAGACCCATTACTTTCTAAAACTTCACTGACTACTCTAACAGTATATGGGAACTCTTCTTCACTAGGCATAACTTGTAATAGCGCACGTTCAGCTAATGCACCATGACCAATTTCTCTTCTACCTGGTGAACCATACCTGCCAGTTTCACCTACTGAGAAAGCCGGAAAATTATAATGTAACATAAACCTTTTTTCGTTCTCTAAACCTAATCCGTCCAATATTTGATGCTCACCCATAGCGCCTAAAGTAGTTATAGCAAGAGCTTGAGTTTGACCTCTCGTAAATAATGCACTACCATGAGTTCTAGGAAGCAAGTCCACACTGCCACTTAAAGGTCTAATTTCAGTCATACCACGACCGTCAGGTCTAACTTTTTCTTCAGTTATAAGTCTTCTAACTTCATTAGCTTCAATACTATCAGCAATTTTCTTAACTTGTTTAAGTTCTTCTTCTAAAGTCTCACTGTCAGAATGATTTTCTGTATAATGAGTAATTGCAAGTTCTTTAACTTCATCAATCCTAGCATATTTTTCAATCTTATCCTCAATTTGTATAGCTTCTAACATATCAGAAGTAATATCGTCGCTCACTTCTTTAACAATGTTGTCATCTAACGTTGCTAATTCAACTTCTATTTTATCTACACCAATTTCACTAATAATATCTTCTTGAATCGCACATAATTCCTTTATGGCTTCATGTCCGAACATAAGAGCTTCAAGCATATCCTCTTCACTAACTTCTTTACATCCAGCTTCAACCATAGTAATCGCATTTTTAGTCCCAGCTACAGTCAAATTAATGTCACTTTCTTCAAGTTCAACAGCAGTAGGGTTAATTTTAAATTCACCATTTACCCTACCAACAATTACTCCACTTACAGGTTCATCAAATGGAATATGTGAAATACCTAAACTTAAAGAGGTTCCAAATAATGCCGTCATTTCGGGTGTACAATCATTATCTACACTTAAGACTGTATTAACAACTTGGACTTCATTTCTAAAGTTCTCATCAAACATAGGTCTAATTGGCCTATCTATGGTTCTTGCAGCTAACGTACCAGCATCAGTCGGTCTACCTTCCCTTTTAATAAAACCGCCAGGTATTTTACCAACTGAATACAATTTTTCTTGATATAAAATAGTAAGCGGGAAAAAATCAGCAGTGCTCACATTATTACTCATAACAGCAGTTGACAATATAACGGTATCATCGTATCTAACTAACACTGCTCCATGCGCTTGTTTAGCGAGTTCTCCATTTTCAACTATCAATTTCCTACCATTAAACTCATATTCAAATACTCTTTTCATATATTACCTTCCTAAATAAAAAAAGACACTTAAAACAAGTGCCTACTTTCTTAAATTCAAACTTTTAATAAGTTCACGATATCTAACTACGTCTTCTTTCTTTAAGTAGTTAAGTAAACTTCTTCTTTTACCTATCATTTTCATAAGCCCTAATTTAGAATGAAAATCATGAATGTGAACCTTTAAATGTTCAGTTAAAGCATTAATTTCTTCAGTTAACAAAGCAACTTGAACTTCAACACTTCCGGTATCATTCTTACTTTTAGCATATTTCTTAACAATAGTTTCTTTTTGCTCCTTAGTTAAAGCCATTATAATTCCTCCTTTTTTTATAATCCGTTATTTCCTAGTAAAAAGTCGAGGACTCATTAAACCAAGAAAAAACTTACTACTTAATCATACTCTATTTATGAAAAAAAATCAAGGAATTATATATAGAATATTACTTAAAGACTTAAATGCAGTAAAAAAATATAAACCTTCTGAAGTAACTAAAGTATTTAATTCAATAAAAAATGTTTTAGGAGAAAAATTATTTAAAGAAATGTTCGAAGTAGTATTAACAGATAATAGTCGTGAGTTTTCAAAACCATAAGATATTGTGTTTGATCATGAAACAGGAGAAAAACTAATAAATGTATTTCATGCAGAAACATATTCTTCTTGGCAAAAAGGTGGAATAGAACGAAAACATGAATTTGTAAGATATATAATTCCAAAAGGTATAACATTTGATAATCTAACAAAAAAGAATATTACCGATATGATGAATAATATCAATAATGTTCAACGTAAAAGTTTAGATTATCAAACACCATATGAACTCTTTTCAAAACAATTTGGTGAAGATATTTCTAAAAAGTTTCATCTTAAAAAAATTAAAAAAGATGAAATAAATTTGAGTTACAAGCTACTTAATAAATAGTTTGAAAAAGGAAAAACAATTAATGAAAATATCTTTGATATAAATTGCATTTAATTTTTGAAAAAAACTTCAAAAATCTTTTTGGTATGCAATATTTTCTCTTATAATTCCAATAATTTATATAAAATTATATTTTATTATATTTTAACACTTGGCAAATATAAATCGATAATATTTCGAACATATTTTAAGCATATTTTAGATAAAACTTAATAATTGATCTTTTCCATTCAATGAAGTGGTAGTTAAATTACTAATATCTAAATATTTTATGAGTTGTTATATTCAGTTTTTGCATTTTCAAAAGTATTAAATATTTGATTTAATAATCCACTAACTATATTGTCAATACCATCATCAATATATATATCAATAATGTGCTCATTATTTAATTCAACTATTATAATACCTTTAGTAACATTATTTGAATTCTATATATTTGATAATTTATCTTTTATAAATTCATCTAGATATTCAGAATCTTTTGTAACCCATTTATAATCACAATGCTCATCACTTAAATTAACATTAACTTTAGAACTATCAACATTTACAATAAAATCAAATTCTAAATCGTGAAATAACTCACCATTTTTTTCTTTTACTTCATCGTAATAATGAGTAATTATTGGTTCAAAATCATCTGTAAACCCAATTTCTTCTTTTAATTCTCTTTTTAAGCCCTCTTTTAGAGTTTCGCCATCTTCTAAATGACCTCCTGGAAATTCCCATGCACACGGAAATAAATCATCATTTTCATTTCTTTTTACTGCTAAAAGTAAATCATTATCTTTTAAAATACCAGTAAGTACAATTCTTGTTTTCATATTTTAATTCTCCTATCTTGGTTATATTATATCATATATTTTTAATAAATTATTTATAATTATAAATTTATTGTTTTTATTTCCATAACTATCATAATTATTTGAATTTTTATTAAAGAAAACTGAAAACCACATTGTTCTTCCCATTCTTCTAAATTTTTTAAGTCATCATCAATTAATATGTTATTATCTGAATCTAGATATTGAGTTTTTGAAGAAGTATAAAGAACAAAGTATATTTCTTTAATATTAATGTTTTAATTTTATCTTCACAACTTAATTTTCTCATATAAAAACCTCGTTTCCTTTGTTGAAATGCACCCCTTAGAGTAGATATCAATTAAAAACCTGTTTATAAAAATATGGTAGAATACACTTCTGAAAGGAG
>CALVOO010000003.1 GCA_944350305.1 uncultured Bacilli bacterium | reverse complement strand
TAAATATTAATAGCAGAAGGTTTACTTAAATCTATTATTCCAATTTGAGAAAGAACCTCCTCATAAGTAATCCCAGCCTGATTTTTAAAATTTTCAATAACTTCGGCCATTTCAGTAGGTGATAAACTTTGCAAATAAGCGAGTTGTTCAGAAGACAAAGAACTCATATCAAATTTATCATTATTAAATTCTTTTCCAGTAAAAACATTTATATCAGGATTATTAATTTGATCTTTAGCAATCTCAGAATCATTAATTTTATTAATAACATATTCCTTTAAATCCTTTAAATAAAGAATTCCACCAGAAGTTTGATTTATTAAAGAACCTTCAGAAGGTTTTATAATGCCAGTAATAATTAGTTCTTCCGCATCGCTAAGTTTATCTTTTAAAAACTCTTCGTTATTTCTTTTATTGATCCAAATATTATTTTCTTTAACATAATAATCAGAATTTAACAAGAATTTAAATTTCATCCCAATAAAATCATCGACATTATAAATGTCATTATTAACCTCAAATTCTTCACCTTTCAAAATCTTATCATACATATCACTAAGTTCAGAACTATCTTTTAAACCCAAAGCATAAAGGGTGTAATCCATAATTTGGTTATTTTCATCAACAAGCAGAACAACTTCATTATATTTTTGAGGCCATCTACCAGAAACAACCTCATACATTTCATTATTCATCTCAGCATTATCAAACAACTCTGCAAATACACTTGTTGACATATACATCATATTCATATTTCCCATACCAATTTTATCAAGAACATCATTTGGATTAACTTGAACTATATTTTCTGTTTCATCTTTAAAAATTTGCAAATCTAAATTATAGGAATAACTAATTGCTGACGAATAATCAAACAAACTTGATTCACCATTTTCAATATAATTTTTAAATTCTTCCAAATTATTACTTTGAACCTTAGCAGACATAGTACTCATCATATTAGTCATAATATTATTTGAGTATATTTTATTTTCATCATAATCATTAATTTTATTATTATTTTTTAAAGTTAACATGAAATCGGCTAGCTCAATAGTTTCTTCTTGAATTGTAATCGGATAGCTTGCAAGAGTTTCTTCTTCAACACCATTTATATATTCTTGAACACCATTAGAAAGCGACAATATTAAAGCAATACCAATAATGCCGATAGATCCAGCAAATGCAGTTAAAGTAGTTCTTCCCTTTTTAGTCATAAGATTATTCATACTTAAACTTAAAGCAGTTAAAAATGACATAAAAGTCTTACGATTAATATTAGAAGATACTTTTTCTTTGCTAAAATTATATGCATTGGAGTCATTAGTAATTTTACCATCCAATAAGTTTATAATTCTAGTAGAATATTCCATAGCAAGTTCAGAATTATGAGTTACCATAATTATTAGCCTATCATTAGAAATATCCTTTAAAATATCCATTATTTGTTTACTAGTTTTAGTATCCAAAGCACCCGTAGGTTCATCAGCAAGTAATATATCAGGATCATTGATAAGAGCGCGAGCTATTGCAACTCTTTGCATTTGTCCACCACTCAACTGGTTAGGTTTTTTATAAATATGATCTTTTAAACCAACCTTATTTAATACTTCAATCGCTTTTTTTCTCCTAGACTTTTTATCCACCCCAGATAGAGTAAGTGCAAGCTCAACATTAGATAAAATACTTTGATGCGCAATTAAATTATAATTTTGGAAAACAAAACCAATTCTATGATTTCTATAAGTATCCCAATCCCTATCATTATATTTCTTAGTACTTATACCATCAATTAAAAGATCGCCATTTGTATACTTATCCAATCCGCCAATTATATTTAAGAGAGTTGTTTTTCCACTGCCACTTGGGCCTAATATACTAACAAACTCACTTTTTCTAAACATAATATTCACTCCATCAAGTGCATTTTGCTTAAAAGCATCGGTTACATAAACTTTACTTATATTTTTTAGTTCTAACATAATTCCTCCATTTAAATATATGACTTAGTCTATTTAACATTAATAATTTCTTTATTCAACAAATTACTTTTATCAAAATATCTTGTATGTAAAAGTTCCTCAGATTTCTCACTTAAAGGCCAATCTAAATATTCACTGTAAACTTTTTTAACATCCGGATTTTCAAAACTACTTTTAACATTCAAACTAGCGTCATCATTATATAAAGATTCAATTCTTTTATTTCTAATCTCATGCAACTTAGCAATAGACTTTAAAGGCTGTCCGCCACCGCCAATACAACCACCAGGACAATTCATAACTTCAACAAAATGATATTGTTTAGAAGAATGTTTCATATTTATCAAAAAATTTTCCAAAGCAGGCATACTACAAACTACTGCCAAATTATAAATCTTATTTCCTATTTCAATAGAAGTTTCTTTAAAATCCTCTTGCCCATGTAATTGTTTCAAATTTTCCAATTTTTCATTACTAATCTTTTCACCAGTCACAAAATAATTTAAAGTTCTAACAGCAGATTCCATTACTCCACCACTGTTGCCAAAAATAACACCACCGCCAGAACCTTTGCCCATAAATTCGTCAAACTTAGAATCAACCAAGTTATTAAAATCAATATCTTTTTCTCTAATATAAATTGCCAATTCACTAGTAGTCAAAACAAAATCTGTGCCATAAAGTTCTTCTCTAGAAGCCTCCATTTTCTTTGCAGTACAAGGTGTAATAGCAACAATCACAATATCATTTTCATCAATGCCTTTCAATTTAGAAAAATATTTTTTTATCAGCATACTATGAATAGCAATTGGACTTTTAGTAGTGGACAAATTAGAAACCAATTCAGGATGAAAAATTTCCGCATATTTTACCCAAGAAGGGCAGCAACTAGTAAAAATAGGTAACTTACCATTATTATTAACACGTTCTATTAATTCACTTACCTCTTCCATTATTGTCATATCAGCGCCAAATGTAACATCAAATACATAATCAAAACCCAACATCTTAAGAGAACTCACCATTTTACCTTCAACAAAAGCACCTGAATCTAAGCCAAACTCTTCACCCAAACTAACTCTAACAGCAGGCGCAGTAATCGCAATTACAGTCTTTTCGTTATTATTAATAATAGAATCAACTTCTTTATAATTATACTTTGGCACTAGAGCCCCAGCCGGACAACCTAAAATACACTGACCACAATTTATACATATTACTTCTTGCGATTTATCAAAGTCATATTTAATACCGACCTTATTTTCACAAGTATCTTTACACTGACCACAATTTATACATTTTTCATTAACCCTATAAATAGAAGGGTTATTCACACTAATTTTTACTTTTTTATCTACCTTATTCTCCATGTATATATTAAAATTAGAATAATCAACACCACAAACTGGACAAACAAAATCTAGAGGTAATTCCTCACATTCATAAATATATCCACATAAATTACAACAAAACTTTTTCAATTACTATCACCTATTACATTTTAACACAAAAAACTAGTTAATTAAACCGGCATTTACGCATATCTTATTAATATAAAACTTGACATAGAAAATCACATATTTTAAAATATATATAAATGGATCCGTAGCCAAGAGGCTAAGGCATGGGACTGCAACTCCCCGATCGCCGGTTCGACTCCGGCCGGATCCTCCATTGGGAAACCTGTTCGAACTTTTATGTTTGAACTTAATATAGAAAATATCAATTTCTAAATGAAGTTGATATTTTTTTGTGTTAAGAAAGGACAGATTTTATGATTAATATTGTTAGTAAACCGTTAGAGTTTGATTATGAATTAAAAAAGAAAATTGAATTTATATGTGATTTTTGTAATACTAAACCTAAAATAATTAATGGAAATATCAGAAATATAGAACATACTAATCTATCTTATATTGAACCACATAGAGTTATTATTAAAGGAATAACTTTTCCAGTATTTAATTATTCTAAAATATTATATATAAATAATCTATCAAACTCTATTGAGATAAAAGATTTAGAAGATTATATAAAAAAGATTAAATAGTTATTTAAATATCAACTTCACTAATACTACTATTCCCTAATCAGGAAATTGACAAATCATAAAAAAGTGATATTATAAATAACCAATGAAAGAGGTACTTTCTAGAAAGAGAGGTACATCTATGAAATATAAACACAATTTACCCAAAATTTATAATATTGAATTTATTGAGGAGTCAGTAGTATTTAGACTTTATTAAATACTATTGTCTCCTATTTTTTAGTAAAAAGGAGTGATTGATTAATGAATAATGAAAGAAAGTTGCTGGTCTTTATATAAGAGTATCTCCTGAAGATCAAGCTCGTGAGGGATTTAGTTTATCAGAGCAAGAAAAACGCCTTAGAGCAATGTGTGAGTATAAAGGTTATGAAATATATAAAGTATATAAAGATGCTGGTATATCGGCTAAAACTGGTAATTCTAGGCCTGGATTTGAAGAACTATTAGAAGACATAAGAGATAAAAAATGTAATACTATTGTTGTATTAAAATTAGATAGACTTACAAGAAGTGTATTTGATTGGGAAAAGATTATTAGATTCTTAGAAGAAAATGATGCTTATCTAGATTGTGCTAATGATGATATAAATACAACTAATGCTAATGGAAAAATGATTTCAAGAATACTTACATCAGTTTCTCAAAATGAAATTGAAAGAACTAGTGAAAGAACTAAATTTGGAATAGTCGGAGCAATTAAAGAAGGACATATTCCACATAAAGCCCCTTTTGGCTATAAACATGAAAATAAAAAACTATCTAAACAAAATGAGGATTTAAAACACGAAAACTATCAACTTAAATATAAAAATGAAGAATTAGAGGAACAAAAGAATTATTTACTTTATTATATTAAAAAGTTTTTAGATAAAATGCCTAAGGTAATTAAAGACATAGTTGAAAAAATATTTGATAGAAATATGAGCGTTGATTTATATAAAAGTCAATACGATCCAGAAATGTTAGAAAGGCAACAAAAAAGAATTGAAGCAAATAATAGAAGATTTAATTTATTTAATAAAAAAGAAATTGAAAAAGCAACTAAACATTTAAATAATGAAATGGATGAAGCAGCTGAAGAATTCTATCATACAAAAAAGAACAAAGAAAAAGACGATGGCTTATCATTATAAGTCATCGTTTTATAGTTTCAGTATCTACTTGTGTAATTTCCATAGATTTTAAATACTCTTTTAAAGCATATACCATCTTTTGATATCCTGCCTCACTCATGTTATTTGTAACAAAATTATCATGTGCATATAGTCCTCTTCTTTCGGCTAAATGATTATCGCCAAAATCCCATATTTGATAAGTTGATTGGAATTCCGAAAAACTTTTTCCATCAGCTGCCTCAACAAAACTTTTAGCAGCATCAATAAATGAACCACCATTTTGAAGAATCCAATTTTCAATTCCAACGCCACCTAAACCACCTTGAGGTATTTCTCCACGATTAGGTTTATATGCTTCAGCTTTTTTAAGAACTTGTTTTGCTAGTAATATATTTGAAACAACATATTTATACTTTTCAGGTTCATTTCTTTGAATAGTAGCAAGTCTATCTTGTAATGCCATATCAGTAGAATATGATACTTTATCTGTTTTTTCAGTAAATGTAATATCAATATCTACGCTCATATCAGTATCTATTGGAACACTCTTTAATCTAAAGTCTCCAGTTCCAGTTAATTCAGAAGAATTTTCTCTACCTAAATTTCTTAATATAGTTTGTTTTAATTCATTTAATCTTGTAGGATTTGACAATATAGTTTTATCTAATCTCATCATAAAATCAAAATCGCCATCACCAGGTTTATTTGTTCCTCTTCCTGTAGAACCTGTATCAATTAATTCGACAAATCCCTCAGTTAAATCTCCATCAATATTTGTTTTTAGATGTAACCCTAATTCTTCAAGTGATTTTTTAATAATACTATTTATTTTTTCTCTTTTGGTCTGAACTTCAAAATTACTTTGTTCTATTTGTTGGGCAAAATATTCTGTTTCTTCTGTAATTAGATTTTCAGAGAAAGTATATCTATCTTCTCCATAGTATGATAACCCACTCATTTTTTCTCTTAATTGATCGTAGTCTTTTGGAGTAAATACAATTTTACCTTCCTTATTAGCTACAGGAATATAAAAGCCATTCATTGCAATCTCTAACCCAACTTTTGAATCATAGTTTTCCATAACAATATAATTTATTTCACTTGAAGCAAAACCTGTTCTAATTCCATAATGTCCTTGTCCTAAAACGCCTGTATAAAATACTTCCATTTTAGACATATCGCGTTTTGCTTCTAATGTTTCACTACTAGTTCTAGTAATCATAAATCTATCATCATTTTTAAGTACAAACCATATAGGACCATAACTTGAAGCATCAGTTGCATTCATTTTTTCGCTTATTGTTCCATCTGAACTCATTATCATCGATATATCAGTATCAAGTGGAGTAAAATCACTACCTGCACTCGAACCTAAATACTCTTTTGAAACACTACCATTTTGTAAAATGTTTCTAAGATATGTAATATCACCAATTCCTTTTACAAAATCTCCTTGTTCTAATATCATATCAGAATTAGAAGCATCTCTATTTCTTGAATCAGCTGTTTTAACTTTTCCTTCAATATAATCTTTAGCTTGTTCTAATGTATCAATTCCAGTAAATCCACAAAACATTCTAATAACTCTATCAGCCAAATTATAATCCAGTGAACCATCCGGAGATAATTTTTTTGAAAGTTCCAAAATATCTGTTAAAACGTATCCAGTTGATACAAAAGTTTCATTTCCTTTTTTAGCTTTCATTGTATTATTATATAATGTTGCTAAATGACTACAGAAAGTAGTTAACTCTTTCATTTCAGCTTCTCCAAGTGAATCAAATTGGATTTGACCATATTTTATACTCTCATATAAATTAGAACCAAATTCTATATTTTTTAAATAAGCATTAACAGATCTATTATTAGATCCAAATGAACATTTAATTAAATCTGAAAATACTATTACTTTTTTACTTGTTGTTGATGATTTTTTTAATACTGGTGATATCATTGAACTTTCAAAATTGAACCCTTGAAAATCAGGATGTAATATTTCAAAACAAGAATATATTTTTCCAACTATAGGAATATTATTTCTTATGAATACATCTTCGATTTTGACTAAATTTTCCAAAGGATCTTTTGATTTTAATATTTGTGTAGCAAGTTCTTTTCTAAATGTAAATATTTCACTTGAATTTGATAATGATAGTCTCGATAATACTTCTGAAACATATTCAATTTTTTCTACATCAATATTAGTTCCAAATCCCATAACATATTCTTTAAATGCTATTTGAAATTCAACATCTTGTATTTTAGAATATGCTGTTATAACTTTCAGACGATTATAATTTGCAGTTTTAAAATTTTCAGAATCATTAAATAGTGGAATAATCCAAGACATTTTTTCCGAAAAAGCACATGCTATATTT
Source organism: uncultured Bacilli bacterium (assembly GCA_944350305.1). Lineage (GTDB taxonomy): Bacteria > Bacillota_I > Bacilli_A > RF39 > UBA660 > CALVVN01. The sequence continues at coordinate 26,869 of CALVOO010000003.1, read as the reverse complement.
GTATTTTCAAATATATTTAATAATTCAGTATTATCATTAAAGTCCTTTAATGTAAGTTTTCTATTATAAAACTTATCCTTAATTTCTTGTGGTGCATTTGCATCTAAGAATAATGTTGGGTGGTTATTTTTAAAATGGCTAGGAATATTTTCATCATATTTCATATTTCCATAGATAATATTTTCTAAAATTGTTTTATCTAGTTCATCTAGTAAATCATCTTTTGAAAAATTTGGATTAAACTTAAAATTTTGCAATCTATTATCTTCAAAAACATTTTCAATGTATTTTCCATATAAAAGCATAACATCAAAAGCATCATCTGAACCAAACACTTGTTTAATACCACTAACTAAATTAACTTGTCCATATCTAAGTTCTTCATTTATAACATTTACAGGCATATATTTAAACAAAACTTCCAAATCAACACTTTTCAAATATTCTCTATAAGAAGGGTTTGATAAAATAAACTCAGATGATATTGTTCTATTATAAAAAACTTCTTGCAATTCTTGTGGTGCATTTGCATCTAAAAATAATGTTGGGTGGTTATTTTTAAAATGGCTAGGAATATTTTCATCATATTTCATATTTCCATAGATAATATTTTGTAAAATTGTTTTATCTAGTTCATCTAGTAAATCATCTTTTGAAAAATTTGGATTAAACTTAAAATTTTGCAATTTATTATCTTCAAAAACTTTTTCAATGTATTTTCCATATAAAAGCATAACATCAAAAGCATAATCTGAACCAAACACTTGTTTAATACCACTAACTAAATTAACTTGTCCATATCTAAGTTCTTCATTTATAACATTTACAGGCATATATTTAAACAAAACTTCCAAATCAACACTTTTCAAATATTCTCTATAAGAAGGGTTTGATAAAATAAACTCAGATGATATTGTTCTATTATAAAAAACTTCTTGCAATTCTTGTGGCGCATTTTTATCTAAAAATATAGATGGATATTTTTTGATAAAATTCTTAGGAATATGTGTAGGATACGTCAATCTTTTTTCAATAATGAGTTTTCTTAAAGTTTCCTGAATTCTATTTTGAATTTGGTCTATATCATCATTAATTGAAAACTTTATTTCATATTTATAATAATCAGACATTCTTCTATCAAAAACAATATCTAAAACATCACTATATTCTGTAATAAAATTCATAACGCCATTAAAATCTGTTTTGCCACTAAGAAATTTATAAATATTTTCATAGACATACAATGCATTGCTACCTTCAACTTGTATTTTTATATTTTTAAAACATGAACTTAAATCTTTTCCGTTTAAATATTGAACATATTCTGGATGTTCCAATAATAATTGAGGAGTAATTGATTTCGTGTAAAAAAGTTTTTGTAACTCTTCAGGGGCTTGTTCTGAAATAAATAATTCTGCATTTCTAACTCTAAATTCTCCTGTCATTTCTCTATAATCAGGAGCTTTATCTGCATAATTCCCATTACTTGGACCAAAAATTATCATTCTTCTCATTGCTTCATAGAATTCATCTTTAGTATATGGTTTATCAACATAATTTCCATTTTCATCTATACTTTTCTTAGTATAAATAGTTTTGTTAGGATCACGTTCATTAGCCGCATAATGTAAATACATATCATTCATCAATTTCAACATTTCGCAATTATTTTTAGTAAAAAAATGCCCACATTCATTATCAAAATCAACAATATTTTTCAAACCATAAGTTCCAATGAAAAGTAAAACATCATAATTTAATAATTCAGTAAACGGAATAGACATATTAAAAATATAGTCTTGAGGTAATGATTTTAATTCTTCAATTATAGGTGTAGCATTCTGTTTATTAAACACCTTTAAATAATTTCCCATTGATGAATACTTGAAAATTTCTTTATATTGCTCATCTGTTAGTTTAATAGTTGGTCTAGAATCTCCATACTTTCTATAAGTATTACTTAATATATCATCTGTAAATCGCTTAACGAAATCATGTTTTTCTTCTCCTGAGTTAAGGATTGATATATCAACAATAAATGTATAAATATCATTATTTTCTACTATCAAAGATGCTAAATCACCATAATTAAACATAAATTCTTTTAACATGGTGTCTGTAATATGATTTTCGTTTGCAGAATCTTTTAATAAACAATAACTCAAATCTTTGTCCTTAAACAACTCCCAATTATATATTATTTCCTTTAAACCAACTTCACCCCTATTAAATGCGTTTATTATGTATCTTAGATTTTCATCATTATTTTGTGAAACATCAAACAATCTATCAGAATAAACTTCTCGCATTCTAGGAGAATAATCAATTGGTCTTATTTTATCTTTCACTAATTCATACAAAGCACTATTAATATCCTCAGATTGTGAATCAATAGACATTAGTATATTTCTAAAATCAATATCGTAATTATAATATACTCGTTTATTTATTAATTCCCAGTCTAATTCTTTGCATTTATCTATACCAAATTTTTCAACTATTTTTCTATCTGATTCTGCAATACATGAAGTTGGAATCTTATCATCTAATTGATACTCAATATATTCATTAAAAGAAAGAGTACAATTATATACTTTATTTAAAATATGTCTTGGAACTTTTAATCTTTTTCCAAATATTTGTCTTCTTTGATATTTATAATCCATCTATTATCACCTACAATACCATTTTATCATATATTTCGACCAATTTAGCATAATTAATAAAAATTTAAATAAAAAGTATTTGTATTTAAATAAAATTATGGTAAGATGTATATAGAAATTGATACAAATAGTATTAATTCCTAAATGTGATGGAAAAGTTGAAAATAACTTAACCAATCGCTCCATAAAAAAATAACTTACGAATTTATATGTAAGTTTTTTATTTTATACTTTTATCATTTTCTATATATTTTAAAAGTTTTTGTTGATTTTTTAAAATTTCATCCATTTGATTGTGCAATTCTTCTAATATCAATTCACTTTTCAAATCAGTTAAATAATCATTTTCATTTCTCATACTATCTTTTTTAGAATGCCTATTTTGACTCATCATAATGAAAGGAGCTTGCAACGCAGAAATACAAGATAAAAGCAAATTTAACAAAATAAATGGGTACGGATCAACAGGATTTTCAAATATAATCATTGTATTCAAAATTATCCAAAAAATTATAAAGCAAGCAAAACAAATTATAAAAAACCAGCTACCAGCAAGCGCGGTTATTTTATCTGCAATTTTTTCGCTAAATTTCAAATTTTCGTTTTTTTCCAAATTTACACTTATTGGATTATCAATTAACATTTCCAATAATTCATCATGCTCTTCCTCAGTTAAATCTGCACTTATCAAAGCTTTTACTAGCTCTTTTCTACTTTTAGGTTTCTCCATTTTTACACCTCATTTCAACTTAATGTTATAACTAATATTTCTAATAGTAATAGCAAAATTTATATTAGAAGCATCTAAAATTTCTAAAGGAACTTCTGCATAAACATACTTTCCAGTTAAAAAATCATAATCAAACGTTTCAAGGTAAGTTGACTTTTTTACACCATCAATTACATAAACAATTTTTCCAAACATACTTACCAAATCCACATTTGACTTCAAATATTTATAAATATATAAATTAGTGTTATTATTAAAATCTATTTCTAATCTAATTAAAGTTTTAGGAATTTTGCCAACTATGTCAGGTTCAATTATTTTTTGAGCAGTATAACAATTTTCAAGCACACAATAATCATAATAAACTACATATGAATCATTGAACTCGTAATCCAAAACAATTGCACTAGTATCAGACAATGTAGAAAGACTCAAATCAACAAAACTACCTAAATTAAGATCATAAATATAATCATTTTTTAAATAATTGACTGGATTAATAACTACATCTTTATGATTAGAACGTATTTTACCATCGAAATAATTAATTTCACTCATCAATCTAAAAACATATGATGTGGTTGATTCACTTTCTGGGATTTCATAAACTAAAATATACTGTTTTTCTTCACCAGGATATAAAATTTGATTATAATATCCTTCACCTAAATCAATAAAATAATTATTTTTTGAAAAACTAACAGAGTATTGCTTATTATTGACAATTAACTTTAAATTTTCAGTTTTTAAAGTCTTTCTTTCATCTGAAACATTAACAATATCAAGTAAAATCACAATATATTTTTTATCTTCAAGTATTGTATTACCTCTATAATCAACATTACTAGCATAAGAAGCCAAAACTTTAAAATTTATACCATCTATAGAAAATAATTCAGTTTCATTATAATTTTTATTATATACTTCAAAATTCAAATAAATTGCAAAAGAGAAAGAAACAAACAACAAAACACATATAACTGCAAAAAAGAACTTATTTTCCAAAATATAATATTTAAATTCTCTAAAAGTTCTTCTAGCTTTTCTTCGTATTTTATAATTATCTTGTCCAAAATTAATTTCAACTTCCTCATAATCAGACGTATCTATTTCAAGATCTTCAATATCCTTTTTAAAATCAAATTTTTTAATATCAAATCCTATTGCTCTTATAAATGTCATAATAACAAAAAAATATTGAGGTAAATTTAAAATAAGGACTACATCACGATAAGTACGTAAGGCACGTTCATCAATAACATTACTTTCTATAACATTTAAAAAACCAAAATATATAATAAATGCAACAAAAAGTATTAAATAGAAGCAACATATAAAAATATACAAAGTTCTTTTTTTATCTTTCCATTTTAACAATATATAAATAATTAATCCTAATAAAATTATAATAATAATCGATAAAAATAAATAAAAATTTATTAAAGAACCGGCTAAATTATCAATATAAGAATAATAACCATTTTTAACATACGAATTAAAAAAATTTAATAAAGCAGTAGATTTATAAGAAACAAACAAAACACATGCAAACATAAATAGATGTATCATGCGAAAATGTTTAATTAAAAATGCATAAGGTTTTCTTATAATCACACTTAACAACTCCTTTATTTTATAAGTTAATTATAAAATAAAAAAAAATATTTTACAATAAAAAAACCTAATTGCTAGGTCAATCTTTATAAAAAATCATTTGTCCAGGGAGTAAATAAATACTATTATTTTGTTTAATAACATCAAATTCAGTAACATCAAAAATTTTACTAACATCCCTTAAAGTATCATCATCTTTGGTAATATAAAATTGAACACCCTTTTTAGGAATAAGTAAAACCTGATTGGGATAAATGTATTCATCCATTTTTAAACCATTCAGTTCAGCCAAAAGCTTTGGATTAACATTAAACTCCTTACTAATTTTAAATAGAGTATCTCCACTTGAAACAACATAAACACTATAATATGGAGTTTCAATCATTTCTCTATCACCCTTTAATAACATAAAAAATCACCTAATATAATATATGATTTTTATATTAAAGTGATTTATTTATTATAAACAAAAATTCTATTACTATCATTAAAATTAAGTTCAAAATAATGTAACAATAATTTATTACCATACAAAGGATTAAATACAAATAAATTATCATTAACCAAATAATAAACATCATTATTACTAATATAAACTATATTAAAATCAGTTTCATTAATAAATTTAGTCACAATATCATCATTATACGAATAATAATAATTCATTCCATCCACAACTATATTATTAAAATTAACATCAAAATACATAATATAATCTTCGTCATATTCCTTTAAAGAAGCTTCCACTTTTTTACCATTTTCATATTTTATATACCCAATATCAGAATTACCAACACAATCAATTTTTCCTTTTTTTACATTTATTTCATACAAACAGTCATTCTTTCTATCAAACAAATAAATATCATTGCCATTAGTACCAGAAATATAAGAATCATAGCTTATTTCATAATCAGTTTCATAAATTTCATAATCACCGTCAGTTACATCAAGTAGAATAAACTTAGTAAAAAATAAATCTTCATCATAATTAGGTAAAAACAAAATATTATCATATAAATAACTCAAATTATTACTATACCTATCATTGTCAAAAATATCAATCGATTTTACACCACTACTATCAAGCAAATAAAATCCATCATATTTCCAAACTGCTATAAACTCACCTTTATTCAAATTATTTGTAAAATAAAACTCATCTTCATAATCAACCTCAGAAGATAAAGTCACCCCTAGATCATTCAAATATAAAAGAACGTCTTCATCATCAATCAATGAGTAATGTAACAAATTACCATTTTTATCATAACAAATAGGATAATGTGTATAAAAATCAAAATTCAAATCTAAACAATTATAATTTTCACCTTCAAAAACGCCTATATCATCTAACAATTTCCTATTAATTTTTTTACCAGCATAAAACAAAGCATTAAAAGCCAAATCATCATTTTCCAATTCAAAATAATATTTACCATCTTCATAAGATTCCAAAACATCAAATCCATTAATTGAATATGTAATTTTATAATTAGAAAACAAATACTTTAACAAAAACAAGATCAATAAACTAATAAAAATTAAAAAACATATTTTCTTTTTCATAACATACAAAAAAATTAATGAATATTATTCATTAATTACTCCATTATCAACTAAGAATTGAATCAAAGTTTCCTCATCAACATAACCACTTATATGATCAATTAATACTCCATGATATGTTAACATCGTATAAGGAGTTCCTTTAAAAGTATCCGAAATATCATATGTTCCACTTAAAGTAGAATAATCCGCATTAGATAGTTGATCAGTATGGAACCAATACACATTCAAATCCTCATACTTATTTTCTACACTTTCAACAACAGGTTTATACATTTCACAAAAACTACAAGTTGTTTGTGCGATTACTGCTATAGTAAACTTTTCTTCTAGACTGTCATTAACCCATTCTGATACACTTGGTCCTGAAGAATTAGTTTCATTTTTTACACTATCAGTTTCTAACAAAAATGAAAGCCCAACGAACATTCCTAAAAGAATTATAACAATAATAATAACCTTATATTTATCCCAAATTTTCTTCATAATTCACCTCACGTAAATATTTTAATACAATAAATTACAAATTACAAGTTTTTTTAAGCCTTACACCTATTTTAAACTTATATTCTAACAGCGAAAAAATCAATAAAACAAAATATAAAATAGGTTTGAAAACTTTTACAGACAAAAATATCCTATTAATAAAATCTTGACTTTCATCAACATAAGACAAAAAACCAACAACTACATAATATAATAAAAAACTTGAAAACAAGCCTAAAATAATAGTCAATAAATTTTTACTAATCCTAATTTTAACATTTGCAATTTTAAAGTTATAACACATAATAATTAAGCCAAAAGAAATAAAGCAATTAATAAGTAAATAAATCAAACCAAATAAATTTGAATTAAAAAACATATAATTATAAATTTCAAATAAAGTGAAAAGACAAAAAAATATAGTTATGATCAAAAATATAAAATATAAATAATTTCTTTTCATAATAACTCCCGAAATAATTATAACAAATTTTTTATAAAAATACTAAGTTTAGATTGATTAATAAAAAATAACTATGATAAAATAAAAACAGATTGTAGGTGTAAAATGGCAAAAAAAATTTCAGTTTCTAAAATAATTGAAACAAATAGTGATTTAAATATAATGCTTAACGAGTTGCAAAAAAAAATAGGTTATGACACCCAAATTGACAATCATAAACAACTAATAAGAATTTTATTTAAGCTACTAGATACTGAAATTACAAATTATGTTAAAACTGAAGATGAAATAAATTTTTCTAATGCATTAAAAATAGTTTCACTATTAGAAATGTTTACCAACAATTGTATATTTAGTGAAAATGATGCACACATACATTTATACAAACAAGCTCGCCTATTAATCAAAATTACTGGTTTGATTGGCGAGTTTTTACATGAAGAAATAGAAAATAATTTAATATTATTAAAAGAAAAAATCAATAAACTTGAATTTAAAAATGAAAAAAATTTAGAAAAGAAATTTCAATCACAAATATCTGAATTAGAAAAAATTATAGAAGGCAAAAGGCTATTAAAACTACTCGAAGAAAACAAAATCAAAATAAAAGCGCAACAAGAAAAAGAAAATTGTAAAATATTCACTCAAATTTTAGATAAATGTTTTAAAAGCATTGAATTAGAAAATCGTGATATTTACTATTATTTAAACTTATTACATATTCTATCAGAAAAGATCAATTACAATAAAATTGACTCATCATATTTAGAGAAAATAACTAATCCAAAATCTGAACATTTGACTAGAAAATACCAAATAATTTTAAAAGAATTAGAAAAAATTTTAAAAATGAAAAAAACAAACAATACACCAGAAGAAACATTAATAAAATATGATATTAATTATAATTTTTGTGAAAATACAGTCATAGATTCAAATAACTTTCAAATATTAATATATAAAGAGTCACAGCCAGTAGCTTTAACAATTGATGGTGATGCGAAAAGCACTATAAAAGACGATGCACTATCAATAAAAAAAGAAAAAAATGGATATAGACTTGGAATACACATAGCTGATGTTGGAAACTTTATAATACCTAATTCACCATTAGATGAAAATATTAAGCAAAAATTCAAATCATTATATTTACCGGATCAAGTGCTACACATGATTTCACCAAATATTTCAAAAAATTATTTATCATTAGATGCAGGAAAAAAGCGCAATGTAATAAGTTTATATGCTAAAATTAGTGAATCTGGCGAAATAGAAAGCTATACATTTTTAGAAGAAACAATTAATATTAACCAAAACTTATCATATACACTTGCCGACAAAATTCTAAGACATGAAATCTCACTCCCCAATGATACTGATTATAATTTAAAATTACTTGAACACGCTACATCACTAATAAGTAATTCGCAAAGAAACGAATACCGATTAATAAAAGAATTAATTAGGGAAATAACTGTACCAGAAGATCCTATTTCAGAAAAAATAATAAACGAAAGCATGGTTTTATATAACAGATTATTTGCAGAATATCTTTCACAGTTTCATAATTTACCGGTAATATATCGAGTACACGACAAACCACAACCAACAAGTATAGAAATATTTAATGAAAAAAAAGAACTAATAAATAGTGATCTTATAAACATTTTAAAAGAATGTTACCCAAGAGCATATTACTCTCTTGATAACATAGGCCACTACGGACTAAAACTTGATACATATTCACACTCTAGTTCACCAATAAGACGATATACAGATATTTTTATGCAACGACTTTACTTTTTATCACAACAACAATTGACTATTGAACAATTAAAAGAATTAGAACACACTGCAATAGAATTTGTAGAATATGCTAACAAAAAAGAAAAAGAATTAAAAATGTTTGAAGACGAATACGAACAAGCTTACATAAAAACATTTAAACCCATAGATAGTTAAAAACTAAGGAATTAACAACCACTTAATTTATTAAATTTTTTTAGTATAATTTTTCTAAAAAGATCAAAAGGAATAACCAAAAAAGCAAGAAATACCATTATCTGAAACTCTAAAAAAGTCAAACCAGTTGTTCTAAAAACACTACCGCCAAAATAAATCAAAACAAGTTGGACAACAGCTATCAAAGCAATAACGCAAAGAAAAACTTTATTTTTAAAAATATTAGCTAGTAAGTTTAACCTATGAGTTCTAGCATTAAAAGAATTAAAAATTGCCAAAAATATAAAAAGTCCAAAAAAAGCGGTCATAACATACTTATCATTATTATCAATTCTAAAAAGCTCATGAATAAAACTAGACTTTAAAAAAAAGATACAAATAAAAGTACTAAACAAACCAGTAACAAAAATTTCATTCAACATATATTTATTCATAATTGGTTCATCTTTTCTCTTAGGTTTTTCCTTCATATAATCTTTAATAGGAGCTTCATAAGCATAAGCAATTCCAGCCAGCGTATCCATAACCATATTAACCCACAACATTTGAATAACAGTAACAGGTGTAACAATACCAATAAGCGGTCCAATAACAGATAACCCAACAGCGCATAAATTAACAGTCAATTGAAAAATTATAAATTTTCTAATACTTTTAAAAATTGTTCTACCAAAAAGAATAGTTTTAGTAATACTCAAAAAATTATCATCAAGAATAACAATATCACTAACTTCCTTTGCAACTTCTGTGCCACTACCCATAGCAAAACCAACATCAGCTTTTTTCAAAGCAGGAGCATCATTAACACCATCCCCAGTCATTCCAACTATCAACCCTAATTCTTGAGACAATAAAACAAGTCTTTTTTTATCATTTGGCAAACTTCTTGCCACCACACGTAACCTAGGCAAAATCAATTTAACTTCTTCATCAGACATTTTATTTAATTCATCACTGGTAATAACATAATCATTTTCATTATTAACAAGCCCTATTTCACGAGCAATATTTTTTGCAGTATCTAAAGAATCACCGGTCAACATAACTGTTTGAATACCAGCTTCATTAACTAACTTTATAGCATCAATGCTTTCTTTTCTAACCTCATCTTTAATCAGAACAAATCCAATAAAAGTATAACTATTTCCATTTTTACTAACCAAAGTAATAATTCTATAACCATTTTTAGAATATTTGTTAATTACATTATTTAAATTATTAACATTAATTATTTTTTTCATACCATCTGCATTATAACAAAAACTTAATTTATCTTTAAACTTTTCATATGCACCCTTATAAAATGTTGTTTTACCATCGACTTCAACAGTAACACTAGAATATTTAATTTTACTATCAAAAGGTTCTTCTTCAACAATTTTATATTTTCCTCGTTCATTTTTACCGACAAACTCCATAATTGCTCGATCAGTTACATTACCACCTATTATCTCAGCACCATTAAAAAAAGCAGCATTATTATATATCAAAGCAAAATTCAAAATTTCTTTTAATTTATCGGATTTAACATCATTAAATTTATTATAAAAAGTTCCATCATATAAACACAAACCAACAACACTAAACATGCCTCTTGTAAGAGTTCCAGTTTTATCACTAAACAAAATATTTATATTACCAGCAGTTTCAATACCAACCAATTTCCTTACCAAAACATTATTTTTTAACATTCTTTTCATATTTGAACTTAATACCAAAGTAATCATCATAGGTAAACCTTCTGGAACACAAACTACAATAATTGTCACTGCCAATGTAAGAGAATATAACAAATGAGGAATTAAAATTTTATAATTTTGAAACATTAAAATAATTTTAGAAAGTTCAAAATTATTTTCAACAACAATCACATTAAAAAGATACGATAACATAACCAACAAAGCACAAAAATATCCTATTCTACTAATTATCTGAGCCAAATTTCTAAGTCTCAATTTTAAAGGGCTAACAGGACTAGCTTCCTCAATACTTTTAGCAATATTACCATAAAAAGTATTAGCACCAACATCGTAAACTTTCATAACACCATGCTTATTGGTAATCACACTTCCTCTAAAAACCTTATCATTTACCTCTTTTAACTTTTCCTTTGTCTCTCCGGTCAACATAGACTCATCAACATAAATTTCACCATCAATAAGAACCCCATCAGCACAAATTCTATCGCCACTTTCAAGTAAAACGACATCACCGACAACAACATCATCAATATCAATATTAACAAGTTTTGAATTTCTAAAAACCTTAACATTAACTTTACTATTTTCTTCAGCCAACTTTTGAAAAGCTTTTTCACTTCCATATTCACTTAAACTACTAATAATACTTGCAACTAAAATCGATAAAATAATTCCAACCAACTCATAAAAATCACTATCACGAAATAAAAATACTACTTTTACCCCTAATGCAATAAGTAATATTTTAATAATCGGATCATTTAAAGACTCAATAAGTAACTTAAGAAAACTATTTTTTTTATTACTAACAATCCTATTACTACCATGATTTTGCCTACTTGCTACTACTTCCTTATCCGTAAGACCTGTTTTATTATAGTTCAATAGTATCACCAATAAAGTATATTAAAAAAACAAAAAAAAAGAATAAATTTTAATTTACAATTAAATGAGAACTTATAGCTCCACTTAAATCACAATTTTCACTCCAAACTTTTAAAACAAACTCATAACTTTCATTAGCCAAAATTTCCTTATGAGAAAGCAAAATTAACTCATTAGAAATTTCAATATCAGCAAAACTACCATAAGTTAAAACCACATTATTTTCATCCAATAATTCATAATACAAATATTTACCAATTTCATCACTAGAAACATTATCAACTAACAACTTAACATTAAAAAACTCAGTATTTTTTGAAACATTAGTGACGACAAAACTTTTATTTTGACTACTTATATCACACCTTAGATTAAGCATAGAACCGTCAACATAATTAACTGAAATTGCTAAATTATCATCATTAAAATTATTACTATTTAAAAAGTCACTTGACCAGGCCCAAGTAACACAAAAAAAAGATACACACAAAATAGATACCATAAAAATTGAAACAACCATATTTTTAAATATAACTTTTTTCATATGCTCCCACTATTTTAATTTTATAATGAAAACAAAAAAAGTCAATTATAAAGTTAACAACTCATGACTTTTTGCATTTGTATCAAGTCCAGCAAATTTATTATTTTTATATAGCACATATGCAGCAGCACTAATCATAGTCGCATTATCAGTACAATATTTTTTATCTGGAACACTAAAATTAATATTATTTTCTTCACACATTTTCCTTATTGACTCTCTAATAAAACTATTACTAGCAACACCCCCAGCCATAACCAAATTCTTAGCGCCAGTTTTATTCAAAGCAAGCAAAGTTTTATCTACAAGCGACTTAGTAACAGCATCTTGAAAAGAACGGCACAAATCCTCTTTATTAATTTCATTTCCTCTTTGCTTTTCATTATGGGCTAAATTAACAACATGACTTTTAATTCCACTAAAACTAAAATTAGTACTTCCATCACTCAACAAATTAGGCATCAAATAAGTAGGATTACCATTTAGTGCAAGTTTTTCAACATTAGGTCCGCCCGGATAAGGCAAATCAACAATTCTAGCCACTTTATCAAAACATTCACCTACTGCATCATCTAAAGTTTGGCCAATATATTTTATAGTTGTTTCATCTTCCATATAAATCAAATCCGTATGGCCACCACTAACAATTAAAGCAAGCAACGGATAATTCATATTGCTACCAATATTATTAGCATAAATATGTCCCATCATGTGATTAACTTTAATAAATGGCTTATTATATATTAAACTCAAAGTTTTAGTAGTTTCAAGGCCAACCAATAAACTACCTAAAAGCCCTGGTGCATAAGTACAAGCGAAAGCATCCATATCCTCAAGCCTCATATTAGCCTTAGACAAAGTTTCATCCAAAACAAAAGTAATATTTTCCAAGTGCATTCTTGAAGCAACTTCAGGAACAACACCACCATATTTTTTATGGACATCTATTTGAGAATTAACTGTAGTTGAAACATCAACAACACCATTTTTAACAATGCTTACGCTCGTTTCATCACAAGAAGATTCAATAGCTAATATATACACATCCTTATTATTTTTTAATTCCATAATTAATGCATCCCCATCCTTATAATATTTTTTTCTAACATGAATAGTAACAAATCCAAACTTTTCATATAACTTTATGGCTTTAAAATTATTTACATTAACTTCCAGCATAAACCTATCCGGATTAACACTTTCAAACAAAAAAACAAAAAGTTCAGTTGCAATACCTTGACGCCTAAAATTTTCATCAACAAACACATCAACAATATTAACAACATCAAAAGTAACTTCATACTTCAAATAACCTACAACACAATTACCATTAAAATAATCAATTTCAAATTCATAGTCCTTAAGCTGTTTACTTTTTATCATCCATAACCTCAATAACTTTAACATAATTAGCTTTTACCTTAAAAACATTTACCGGTTCTTGCTTTAAAGCATATTTAATAACTTTTTCAACATTCAAAGCGCCATCGACAATTTTATATTTTGCCAAAAACTCATCAATATTTTCTTGATATCTTTCATCAACAACACTATTATTATTTTCATCAAAAACACTTACATAAAAACCCTTATTATCAGGAATAACCGCCATTTTACAAGTATCAGAATCAACACTAACCAACAAAGAAGTTAAGCTAGAAATTAAATAAATAGGTTTTTTTAGAGAATAACAAATAGCTTTAGCTACACTTAACCCTATCCTAATACCAGTAAAACTACCTGGCCCATTCACAGCAACAACATTTGCAATCTCATCAAAAGAAATATTATTTTCATCCAATAATTCCTTTAACATAGGCACAAGAAAAATAGAGTGAGATTCAATACTTTCTTTTTCTTTTTTTATCAATACTTTGCCATTATACAGAGCTAGACATATATTACTGCTATGAGAATCAATAAATAATGTATACATAAACATCCCTCAAAACCATTTTACCAAAAAAAAGAGAAAAGTTCAAAATCACTTTTCCCACTAAATTATTCCAATGCCTTAAAATCAACCTTACCAACTTTAGTCTTAGGTAACTCCTTAGTAAACTCATATATTTTAGGCACTGCATATTTACTAATATTATCTTTTAAATAATCCTTAATCTCATCCTTAACTTTTTCAGACTCCATAACATCATCTTTTAAAACAATAACAGCCTTAGCAACTTGCGCTCTTGATTTATCCTTTTGCCCTACAACAATTGACGTTTCAACATAAGGGTGTTTATTCAAGACCTCTTCAATATAATTTGGATATATATTAAATCCATTAGAAATAATAACACGTTTCTTTCTAGTTTCAAAATATAAAACATCATCATCTCCAACATATCCTAAATCTCCTGTATGAAGCCACAAAATACCATCATCATGCATTTGCAAAATTTTAAATGTTTCTTCTTCATTTTTATAATAACGAGTCATTAAACTTGGCGCAGACAAACATATTTCGCCAACTTCATTTTTTTCACAAGGTATATGAGTATCATTCTTGACAACCTTATAACGAACATCAGGGAGAGGAACCCCAACACTTTTCTTTTTATAATTAGGTTCTATACTAGCACACACAGCAGCCATAGCTTCAGTCAAACCATAACCCACAATTATTTTAGCACTAGATCCATGACTATTAACAAATTTTTCTGCAGATTGTTTTAATTCTAAACTTAAAAAATCACCACCGCTAACAATATACCTCAAATTCTTAAAAGCAGTTTTACTCAATGTTTTATCCTTAATCATAACATTTAATAAAGCAGGAATTACAGGTAAAAAATTAATCTTTTTATTTTTTAAAATACTATTAATCTTTTTAACATCAATTTTAGGATCCAAAACACATCTCATCCCATAAGTTAAAGGAGTATGAATCGAAACACATAGGCCAAAACCATGAAAAATAGGTAAATAACTCAAAATAGAATCCCCAGGATGTGCTTCAATAACATGAGAATATTGAAGTGGAATAGAATTAAAACATAGATTACTTAATACAACACCTTTTGGAGTACCCGTAGTGCCACCACTGTACAAAATAACAGCATCATCATAATAATTTCTATGAACCGTTTCACAAGTATCTAAAGATATGTTAATATAATCATTATATAAAATAAAATTCTCAGGAAAATCATTTAACTTAGGTGCTTTAAAAACATTATACAAAAACTTATGCACAGTATCCATCTTATTAGAAATAGTGCAAACTACGACACTTTTAATTTTTAAATCCTTACAAATTTTAATCATAGTATCATATAAAATATCAGAAACAAAGACAACATTAGAATTAGTATTTTCTATAAAATTTTTAATTTCATTTTCACTACTTAAAGGGTGAATAATATTAGAAATTGCCCCTATTTTATTAATAGCATAAAATGCAATTACAGCTTCTGGACAGTTAGCCATACAAATTGTAACAATATCATTTTCCCTAACTCCATCATCCAATAAACTTAAAGCAACACCATCAATTTCCTCTAGCAAAGTTTTATAATTCATTTTTTTATTAAAAAACTCAAGCGCACAATAATTAGGATACTTAATTGCAGTATTTTCCATATATTCATATAAACTGCCTTCAAAATACTCGAGTTTTTTAGGCATTCTACCATAATATTTAAACCAAGGTAAATCTTCATTAGACTTAAATAACTTTTTTAATTTATCAAACATTTTTCATTTTCCTTTCACAATAATCAACAAACTGTTGACTAACTTTACATAATAAATTATACTTTTTGTATAACAGTTTTACAATAATCAAAATACATATAATTTGTTTAGAAACATACAACTTAGCTTTAATTTGTATATAAACGCAGGAGGCCATATGAAAAAAATAGACCGAAGAACAAAATACACATTAAATACCATTAAAGAAAGTATATTAAAATTAATGGGACAAAAAGAAATTAGCAAAATAACAGTTACAGAATTATGCAATTTAGCAGAAATAAACCGCGCTACTTTCTATAAATACTATGTTGATATATATGATTTAGTAGAAAAAATAGAATTAGAATTATATAACAAATTAAAAGAAAGTATAGAATTAACTGAAAGTAAAGAAAACATTAATCATTTTATATATAACATAATAAAAATAATCTATGAAAATCAAGATGCTTGTAAAGTATTATTTGGTCCGTATGGTAACAAAGAATTTATTAGAAAAATTGTTTATCTTGCGTACATAAAAAGTGCAACTGAATGGAAAAATCATTTAACAAAATTTTCAACATCAGAAATAGACTATATTTTTAACTTTTTTGCGTTTGGAAGTATCGGAATTATAGAAAAATGGATTCAAGAAAACTTCAAAGACTCACCCGGAGAAATATCAAAATTAATTATTAACTTATGTAATAATCTTATTGCAAATTAAAAGACACATAACGTAATGTGTCTTATTTCATAAATCCTTTTATTATTTCTGCCTCAGCTTCTTCTTTAGTTAAACCCAAAGTTTCCAACTTCAAAATCTGTTCACCACTAATCTTTCCAATAGCAGCCTCATGAGTAAGTTCAGCCTCAACATTTTTTGCAACAATTTTAGGTGTAGAAGAAACTTTAGCATTATCCATTATAATTGCATCACACTCAATATGTCCAAAAGATTTATTGTTACCTACTAATTCACTAACAAAATTTTGAGAACTATTACTTTTAGCAATACTTCTTGAAATTAAATTTACTTTACTATTCATTCCTTTTAAATCAATTTTATAATTAGAGATAACTTCATCATTAGAAGCAGTCATTAATTTTTCAGAAATTTCTAATACACTATTCATTTCTAAGACCGCAACTGTATTTCTTAAAGATTTATCAACACCACTTATTTGAACAGTTTCAATAGTTAAACTAGAACTTTCAGATAAATTAATTATAGTGTCAGTGTTAATAACTTTATTTGAATCAACTTGACCACACCCATAATGTTTTTCAATATATCTAACTTTAGCATTTTTACCAATATTAAATTTATGAACACCAGAATGGATACTAGTAATTTCACAATCATTATGTATAGCACACCCAGCTACAATTGTAACTTCAGCATTAGCCTCAATATTATAATCATTATAAACAGTGTCATTAAATCCTTCAGTAGTTAATAAAACCGGAACCTGAATAGTCTGATTTTTGACCGAAGACTTGACAAATATTTCAATTCCTTGTTTATCTTTTTTAGAAATTATCTTAATTTCATCTGAATCATTTCTACTAATCGTTTTGCCATTTTTTCTTATATTATGAACACTATTATCATCAATTTCTTCGTTTAAAATATTAAAAAGAATATCTTTATCTTCATTATTCATTATTATCCCTCATACATTTCTCACACTTAGAATTTTTTAAATACTTATTAATCTTATTTTTATTACCAAATTCTATAATACTACCATTTTCAAGAACAATGATTTTATCCGCTATATTAAACAACTTTTCTTGATGAGAAATCACTACAAGTCCACTACATTTTGATTTTTTTACATCTTTAAAAATATTAGTTAAATCTTCAAAACTCCACAAATCTATACCGGCCTCTGGTTCATCAAAAAGCATATATTTTCCCTGCTTTCCCAAAGCACAAGCAAGTTCAATCCTCTTTAATTCACCACCACTTAAACTATTGTTAACCTCTCTATCCAAATATTCTTGAGCACATAAACCAACCTTCTTTAACAATTCTCTTCCAACATAATCATCATAATAATAATCACGACTTATACACAACAAATCTCTCACAGTTAAACCTTTAAAAATAACTGGCGTTTGAAACGTAAAAGTTATACCAAGTCTAGCCCTTTCATACACTCTTTTATCAGTTATGTCTACTCCATCAAGCAAAACTTTTCCACTTGTAGGTTTAATCAAACCCATGATTATTTTAACTAAAGTACTCTTACCACTTCCATTAGGTCCAGTAATCAAAACGAATTCGTGACTTTTAATTACTATATTTATATCTTTTAATATATCTTTATTATCAATTTTATAACAAATATCTTTTAACTCTAACATATAATTCACCAACAAAAAAATTATATAATATATAACACATTAAGTCAAAAAAATACTATAGATTAACTATAGTACTTAAATTCATTTTAAACCATTCTTTTTATATTCATCATGTAACTCTTTAAATCTATTAAAATGCACAACTTCTCTTTGCCTTAAAAAGCTAAGCGGCGCTAATAAATCAGCATCATCTGTCAAATCCATTAAGTTTTCATATGTAGCCCTTGCTTTTTCCTCAGCAGCCATATCTTCTTGTAAATCGACTATTGGATCTCCAGTTGATTGAAAATAAGATGCAGTAAATGGTACACCATTTGCATCAGCAGGATAAATTCCCTTTTTATGTTGTACAAAATATGTATCAAGTCCAGCTTCTTTTAATTCTTTCAATGAAGCATCTTTTGTTAACTGATTAACCATTGTCTGTATCATTTCTATGTGTCCAAATTCTTCTGTTGCAATATCAGTTAATAATGCTTTACCTTTAGCATCAGGCATAGTATATCTTTGACAGAAATACCTTAAGGATGCTGCAAGTTCACTATCCGGCCCACCCAACTGTGCCATTAACAATTTTGCCATCCTCAAATCTTTTTTTCTAATATTCACAGGATATTCTAACATTTTTTCATATTTAAACATATTAATTACCCCCTTTATCCCATGGCCATGGATTCATATACCAATCATATTTATTACCTTCAATCTCAAAAGCATTTAGTGGGCCATATTTTGCTTCGTAAGTTTTTTTAATTTTATCTAAATCTTTTGAATAATTCTTAAACTTATCAAAAATATCACCATCATTTGGATAAACATCCAAATATAATCCTAAATCCTTCATAGCAAAAGTTAACTCTTGAATTTTTAATAACATTTCATCCCTTTCACCACTAACAACAACTTTATAAATATAGTTTTTATAAGGATCATAAATATTTTTAAATATGCCGCCTTTATTTAAAGCATCTTTAGGTAGACTCAAATCACTGGACATATTAGCCCTATAGTTATTAATGCTTATATTATTAATATCATAAATCTTATTATTTTTAAAATGGTAATTTTCATGATTACTAAGTTCAGTATGTTCTTCATCTTCTACCTTAATATAATTATTTACTTCTTCGCCTACATAATCCAAAAAATTTTCCCTTTCATCAAAATACATAATATACCTCCCACTGTATAATATGTAGACTTTTATACTATGAAAAGGCGAATAACATGTCTTTATATGTAAAGAATAAAAAATATATTGTTTATTATATATTTTTAATGATAAAATAAAATTATGGTGATTTTATGGAATACAAAATAACAACAAATAGCGAAGAAGAAACTATAGAATTAGCTCAGAATATAGAGAGCGAAAAATTTCCTAACATGGTTATTTGCTTGCAAGGAGACTTAGGAAGTGGTAAAACCGTATTTGCAAAAGCATTTGCTGCATCAATGGGAATAGAAGAAAATATTACTTCTCCAACATTTACAATTATTAAAGAATATGACGGAGATATAAAATTATTTCACATGGATGTATACAGATTAAACGATATAAAAGAAGACATTGGAATTACAGAATATTTTAGTAAAAAAGGTGTTTGTATAATAGAATGGTCTGATTTAATTGAAGACATTTTACCTAAAAATAGACTAGACATTAAAATTAACATAATTGATGAAAACACAAGAATATTTAAAATTATACCTCACGGCGAAAAATACGAAGATTTATGCGAAAGAGTTTTATAACTCTTTTAATTTACGTCTCTTTTCAAAAAAAACCACAAAGAAACAAAAAATGCAATCACAAAATATAACATTAACATAACATTTCCATTAAATATCGATAAATTTGTACCATGTTCAATATTAAACAAAACAATATTCAATTTATCATCAAAAATAGTATAATCTAAATACGGAATAAAACTATACATTAAAAAACGAATTTTATATTCAAGTAACCACTGAAAAACAACTAAACCAAAAACATTTAAAAAAAACGATAAACACAAAGAAAACAACTGACTTAAAAATATAATAGAAATAAAGAACGAAAATGAGCCAATAAATATAACTGGTAGCATATTAAGAATAAATTCAAGAAAAGACTTTAAATAATAATTAACATAAATAACATCATCATTAAAAATAATCGGTACTTTTAATTTAAATAACTCAAAAGAATTATTAAAAATAATTAAAAACAATGTAAAAGCTAGAAATAAAATCAAATTTAAAATAATAATTAAAAAAATACAAGAAATAAGAAAACTAAGAAAAACCTTAAATCTTGACGCACCAACATTTAAAAACAACTTGATTGTACCATTTTTATATTCACTTAACAAAATAGAAGAACCAATAACAATAGAGAAAACGGATAAAAAAACTTGAACTTTATAAATATTTTCAAAACAAAATAAATTATTATCACTAAATAAATTCGATAATTTAACTTTGTTCATACTTTCTTTGATATAAGATTCATAATAAAGCAAATAATTATTATAGGAACCATTAGAATATATTTCATAATATTCGTCTTCAGTTAATTTATTTTGAACAACAATATTTTGATGATTATTAAAACTATAATCTTTATATGAAAAATAACAAACAATTAAAGAAACAAACAAAATAATCAATATAAAAAAAATAAAATAAATTTTTTTAAATTCTCTAGTCAGTAAAATACTAATAAACTTAAGCATAATTACTCTCCAAGAAATTAATTAATTCACTTTCTGAATAAACTAAAAAACTAGATTTATCCAAAACTTTAACAATTTTTCCTTTATTAATAAATATCAACCTGTTACAAATTTTACACAATTCATTTATGTCATGTGAGGAAATTAAAATAGTTGTATCCTTTAAAGTTAGTAAAACATTACGTAAAAGAAAAATATTTTTCATATCTAAACCATTGGTTGGTTCATCCAATAATAACAATTCAGGTTTATTAATAAGCGACAATATAATAGCTAACTTTTGTTTCATACCTAATGAATACTTATTAACCTTTTTTCTTAAATCCAAATTAAATGAATCACATAAACTTTTAACGTATTTTAAATCAACATTCTTATAAAACTTTGACCAAAATTTAATGTTATCCCAACCACTTGAATGTAAATATAGATTCGGGTTTTCAATAATAAAACCAAAATTATGCAATTTATTACACAAAACGTTTTTCCCATCAATAAATATACCACCGTCATAATTAACAAAACCCAAAATACATTTTAATAAAGTTGTTTTACCACTACCATTCAAACCGACGATACCTACTATCTCGCCCTTTTTAACCTGCAAATTTATATTTTGCAAAATAGCATTATCTCTAATTTGCTTTCTTAAATTTTTAATTACCAAATATTTTTTCATAAAACCTCCCAAAATGAAATATAACAAAAATAATTTATACATTCAAATTAGCAAAAGCTATATTTTGTACAAAAAAAAATAAATATTGCATAACAAATATTCATTTTTATAAATCATTAAATTATCAAAAAATAAATTTTAATATAAATTAAACTTTTTTAACAAGTTTAAAATTTTGCTTTTTATATCGCTTAAAACTTCAACATTATTTCTATTTTCCAAAGCATCAACTATACAATCAGCAATAAATTCGAACTCCGTTTCCTTAAATCCCCTAGTTGTCATGGCAGGTGTGCCAAGCCTTATACCACTAGTTTTATACGGACTTTCAGTATCAAAAGGTATGCTATTTTTATTACAAGTAATATTTACACCTTCCAGAATTTTTTCGGCTTCTTTTCCATTTATACCCAATGATGTAACATCAACTAAAAGCAAATGATTATCAGTTCCACCCGTAACAATTCTTAAACCTCTCAATTTCAACCTTTCAGATAAAGCTTTTGCATTGTTAATTACCTGCTTTTGATAAACGATAAAACTTGGATCAAGCGCTTCCGCAAAACAAATAGCTTTAGCCGCTATCACATGCATCAAAGGTCCGCCTTGAATTCCCGGAAAAATCATCTTATCAATTTTCTTTGATATCTCTTCATTATTTGTCAAAATAATCCCCCCACGAGGACCACGTAAAGTTTTATGTGTAGTACTAGTAACAACATGGGCATATTTACAAGGATTAGGATGAAGACCAGCAACAATCAAACCTGCAATATGTGCCATATCAACCATTAAATAAGCACCTACTTTATCAGCAATTTCACGAAAACGCTTAAAATCAATTATACGCGAATATGCACTAGCACCAGCAATAATCATTTTAGGTTTTTCCAATCTTGCTATCCTCTCAACTTCATCATAATCAATACATTCAGTATCTTTATCAACACCATACGAAATAATATTATACTCTAAACCACTAAAATTAACTGAATGTCCATGAGTTAAATGTCCACCTGCATTTAAATTCATACCAAGAACTTTATCCCCAACCTTTAATAATGACTTATAAACAGCCATATTAGCGGCACTTCCAGAATGGGGTTGTACATTAACAAATTTCACATTAAAAAGTTGTTTTAATTTTTCACAAGCAATTTTCTCTACTTCATCAACAAACTCACAGCCACCATAATACCTTTTACCGGGGTATCCCTCTGCATATTTATTAGTTAATGCACTTCCTTGAGCCTTCATTACATCAACGGAGACAAAGTTTTCTGATGCAATTAATTCTACATTATTATTTTGACGTTTTACTTCACACTCTATTAATTCAAAAATATCTTTTTTTGCCATTTTACTCCTCAATTTAAGTTTGCATTTTCATCACTAATAACATCTTTAAAAAATTCTTTAAATTTTACCAATTCTTTTACTTTAACATCATCATAAACATTTTTAGTATTTTTAATAGCATTATATACATGATGTATTTTTAGAACATTCATATTCTCAAATACAGCATTCGAAAAGGCATTTCCTAGCAAAGCCAAAGCAATATCTGGATATCTATTTCCAATTTCATATATTCTCTTATATTCGTCAGTCATTTGTACAATAAATTCGCAAATTCTTTTTTTAACAAATTCAGTATATTTAACAGAAACACCAGTCTGTCTTTCAATTTTAGGCATCGTGCCCATTAAAATTTCTACTGTTTCTTCCTGTGTAGGTTCAACGACATCAACTCTTTGAAAACGTCTTAAAAACGCACGATCTCTTAAAATATAATATTCATACTCTTCAGTAGTAGTTGCCCCAATCATTTTAATTGTTCCCCTATCCAGCCCGGGCTTTAACATATTTGCAAAATCTACATTTAGATTAGTTGTATTTCTACTAACTAATAAATGGACCTCATCTATAAACAAAATAATATTTGACTTTTCTTTCAACTCATCTACTAATAATTGCAATCTATTTTCGTTTCTACCTTCACTAACTGCATTGCCTAACAAACTAGTAATATTAACTTTTATTAATTCATATTTTTTTAAAGCATCAGGAACATCACCTTTTTGCATCCTATAGCCTAAACCTTCAACGATTGCAGTTTTTCCTATTCCTGGTTTTCCAGTTAATAAAGCGCTTTTTTCCGGAGTTAATAATATTAATATAACTTCATCAATCTCTTTGTCTCGTCCAATTGCAGGATTAGTAATATACGTTTTTTTTGACAAATTTTCACCATAAGTCTCTAAAATACTAAATTTAGAATTCATATTTTCTAAATTAAGAACTTCCATATTCTCATTCATATTAATTTCACCAAATATATTATAATAAAAAAATAAGAATAATACAATTTTTTTAATAAACTTGTTGACTTTGTAAAATAGATTTAATATAATACTAATGCAATGCCTGATTAGCTCAGTCGGTAGAGCGCACGGCTGTTAACCGTTAGGTCGCAGGTTCGAGTCCTGCATCAGGCGCCATCTATGATAATTACAATTCATAAGAATTGTTTTTTTATTACCAAAATTCATAAATTATTAGCAAAAAAAGAAATTTATAAACAAATTTGTTTACAAAAACAACTTTTTTGTTTATAATTATTATGTTCTTGATAAAAGAACAAATATTCACAAATGTGTTCAACAACACAAAAACTCTAGATTTTCTAGAGTTTTTTATTTAATATACATTTATTTTATTCTTATCATTTTCATTAACATAAATAGTAATATTATGTCTTTTCAATTCATCAAAGTTTAATATTTTATTTTCACGCAATCCTTCAATAAAAGTACTTACAATATTCCGTTTATTATCATGAAAAGAAATATAAATATCATTACGGCTTTTCTTAATTAAACAATCATAATAATTTCTATAATAATTTACTACTATTTTAACTTGATTATCAAGTGACTCATCATATTTTATAAAATACCTATTATCATAATTAGAATTAAATTCAATATCCAAAACATCATCATCTAATAAATCAAAAACATTTGATTCATTAGACATCGTATATAACTCTGATAAATCATCAATTTCTTCCAGTTTATATATATCATAAAAAACATAACCAACACTACAGCCTAATAAAAATAGTAGAATAATTGGATATACCATAAAACTTTTAAAATCAACATTTTTACCCTTTAAAATACAATTCAAAATCAATAAAATCATAATGACAAATAAAATAACAAAAACAGTTGCTAAAATAAAACTAAATAACCTAACACCATCTAAAATAGCAATTACATTAATAAAAAATAAAATTCCTAATAAAAACAACACAATAAACATTAAAAAATACAAGATAGATAATACACACATTAAAAAATGATTATTACAAATAACTTTTTTATTATCGTAATTAAGTTCACTGTTAATTATTTTTTTAGATCTAACTTCTTTTTTATTTTTTTTAAATCTTAATTTTTTAAATAAAATCTCACAAAAATTTTTTATTTTTAAAAATATCAACTTAAAAAAAGAAAATATACCATTAAATAACCTTTTAAAAAATAATTTAACCTTTAAAATAAATAGTTCTTTTTTTACTATTTTGTCTAAATCAAATAAACTAACCGCGTCCTTTTCAGATAATTTTCTCATTTTAACAGTAATTTTTTGATTATATTTATCCAATAATTTTTGCTTATGAATATCATCACAATCTACAATTTTTTTATTAAGTAATTCCAAAAATTTCTTCTTGCGCATAATAAAATCATTCCTTTAACCACATTTTATCAAACCATTAATTATTAAACAATATAATAATTTAATAAATATTATTAAATTTTTGCCAAAAAATGGTAAAATAATAATCAATAAATAAAATTAGCAATTAAGTCATACATCAAGTGACCAAAATAATGTTAAAATTATGAGAAAATTAAATAGGTGAAATGCAATGGTATATATCAAAGAAAAGCCCAAAACTAGAAATATATATACAATAGTTGGAAAGAATATACAAAAGTTCAGAAAACAAAAAGGACTAACAGGTGAAGAATTAGCAGAACTATGCAATTTATCATATGGTTATATTAAAAATTTAGAATCATCTAAAGTAAGGGCAACTATATCAATTGAGACACTTAAATTAATAGCGGATAAGTTAGAAATAAAGTTAG
This sequence comes from uncultured Bacilli bacterium, assembly GCA_944350305.1. Classification (GTDB taxonomy): domain Bacteria; phylum Bacillota_I; class Bacilli_A; order RF39; family UBA660; genus CALVVN01. Next base: position 634 of record CALVOO010000003.1, on the reverse strand, counting down.
GAGACTTTTTTGAAGAATAGTTTTCTTTTTTTTGCATAAAATAAAAACGTAAAATAAAAAAAAAATTAGCACTCAATGTTGACAAGTGCTAAAAATAGTGTTATATTTATAATGTAAGGAGGGATAGATATGAGTTTATTGCCAGGAAGATTTTATCTTGATAATTTCTTTGATGACCTTTTAGATGAAAGAAGAAATAATGCAATGAAATGTGATATCTACGAAAAAGATAACAAATATCATGTTGAGATGGATGTACCAGGATTTAACAAAGATGATATATCAATCGACATAAACGATGGTTACCTTACAGTAGAAGCTACTAAAGGAGAAGACAAAGAAGAAAAAGATAAAAATTACATTAGAAGAGAAAGAACTTATGGACAAATAAAGAGACAATTTTATGTTGGTAACGTAGACACCGAAAAAACAAAAGCAGAATTTAAAAACGGAACTTTAAAAATTGTCATTCCAAAAGTTGAAGAAAAAGAAACAAAAAAACTTATAAACATTGATTAAAAAATGCCAAGTTATTGGCATTTTTTAATATTTTTTAATCAGACTGTTGACAAAGTAAAATTTTGTTAATAGTCTTTTTAGTTTAGATAATTTGTTATATAATAAATTTGTAAGA
>CALVOO010000002.1 GCA_944350305.1 uncultured Bacilli bacterium | reverse complement strand
TTTACGCCCAATAAATCCGGATAACGCTCGCCCCCTACGTATTACCGCGGCTGCTGGCACGTAGTTAGCCGGGGCTTATTCAAAAGGTACCGTCAAATAAATATCATTTCCTATACTTATCATTCTTCCCAAATAAAAGTGATTTACAATCCAGAGGACCTTCATCTCACACGCGGCATTGCTCGGTCAGGGTTTCCCCCATTGCCGAATATTCCTAACTGCTGTCTCCCGTAGGAGTCTGGGCCGTGTCTCAGTCCCAGTGTGGCCGATCGACCTCTCAGTCCGGCTACGCATCGTTGCCTTGGTAAGCCATTACCCCACCAACAAGCTAATACGCCGCAGGCTCATCTTCAAGTGAAGCTTTAAGGGCTCCTTTAATATTTCTATCACATTCGGTATTAGCAATCATTTCTAACTGTTATCCCAATCTTGAAGGCAGATAACCCACGTGTTACTCACCCGTGCGCCACTAGATGCAGAATCCAAATCCATTTTCAATTAATCATCGAGCAAGCTCTCAAATCTCTTTCCAACTTCAATGGGGCATCTCGTTCGACTTGCATGTCTTAGGCATGCCGCCAGCGTTAATCCTGAGCCAGGATCAAACTCTCAATAAAAAAATCAAATTTATTTTTAAATTGATTTCGTTTTCACCTAACTATGAAACTCATTCATTTTACTTAGTTTTCAAAGATCATTTTTTGCTGTTTTTCTTGCTGTGCTCATATAATATAACAAATTACATTTTTAAAGTCAACAACTTTTTTAAAATTTTTTAAAAAAATTGTCGATTTTTTATTTTTTGCGTAATTTGCGGGTAAAAAAAGCTTTTTTGTAAGACTTTTTTTATTTTATATCTTATTATATGTACTATTTTATTTTTTAATTACTTATTTTTTATTATGTTTTTGTATATATTAAAATAGTAATTTATTGTTTCTATGTTGAATGGACTAGTGTTGCTTTTTTTCATTTCGATTAAAGATGTTAATTCATTTTTTATTATGAAGTTTATTTCTTTTGGATATTTCATCAATCTTTTATGGTAGTTGTATTCGTTTCTATCTAATATTTTAAATGCTCCATCTGGAAATACTCTTAAATCCAAATCGTAATCGATATATTTTATTACTTTACCATCTACTACAAATGGGCTTGCTATGTTGCAATAATAAAATATTCCACTTTTCTTTAATTGTGCAATTATATTAAACCATCTTTTTGTGTAAAAAAACATAATGGCTGGCTCTCTTGTGTGCCACGTTCTTCCATCTTTTTTTGTTACTAATACATTATTATTTCCTAAAACTATAAAATCTTTATTTATTTCTAACACTTTAGCATTTTCCCAAGTTTTATATATCATACCATTATGTTTATAACAATGTATTACAACATCTTCTTTTTCTTTTATATTCATAATAGCCTCTTTCAATTTATATTATACAATATTTGCTGGCTAATTAATAGTTTTTTTATTTTGTGTTTACAATTAAAAAACGGTTATTTAACCGTCTGTATTGCTTTTTGTAATTGTGTATCTACTTCGTATGAGTATGTATCATAGTCTTCTAAGTCTATTTCTATGTCTGGTACTAAGCCAACATTATTAATTTTCATTCCATTTGGAGTTAACCAATATGCCGTTGTGTATTTTAACATTTCTCCATTATCAAGTTTTTCTTTTTCTTGAACAGTTCCTTTACCATAACTTATTTTTCCGATTAGTTTTGCTCCATAACTTTCTTTTAACGCTGCTGCTAATATTTCTGAGGCTGAAGCACTATTGGAATTGATTAAAATTGCAACTTCATAATTTCTTTTTTCTTCTGTTTCGTCTTTATATACTCTGTATATTTCTCCTTGTTTTTCTAGTTGATATATTGTTTTTCCTTTTTCTATAAATAGTTCGGCTATTTTAGTTGCTGCGTCCAAATATCCTCCCGTGTTGTCTCTAACGTCTATTATTAGACTTTTGATTTTTTCGTTTTCTAGGTTTTCCAAGGCTTCTTTAAATTGTGAGTACGTTGTATTTGAGAACGTTTCTATGTATATATATCCTACTCCATCAAAGTTCTCTGCTTGAATAGATGGAATGATTACATTTTTTACTACAACTGTTGTTGTTCTTTCTTCTTCGTCTCTAATATAGCCAATTTTTACGTTTTCGCTTTGTGAACCTTTAATTAGATTAGATACTTCTTCAGCACTTTTTGTCGCGGTGTTTTCTCCGTTAACGCTGCTAATTAAATCTCCAGGTTTTAAACCAGCTTCGTCTGCTGGTGAGTTTTTAAATACATCTATTACTAAAATATATCCTGTTGTGTATTCTTTGGATATCTCAACACCTATACCTTGATATTCTCCATTTAATTGTTCTTCTAATGTTTCTGTAGTGTTCTTATCTAGATAACTTGTATATGGGTCCCCTAAGTGTTCATACATTGCTTTTATTGCTTCATCTATTAAGTCTGAACCATCTACTTTTTCTACATAACTGTCTAGTATGTTGTTATACGCTTCTATAAATTTATCTATTTCTTCTTTATTATTACCACTATAATTGCTATTTATTTTATTATAATTATTATAAACTATTAAACTTGAACTAACACCTACAACTAGTGCTGTCATTATTACTATAACTATAACTTCTAATAATGAAAAACTTGCACTTCTTTTAGTGTTTTTTTGAGATTTTACTGCTTTTGTTTTCTTTTCCATTTTGTTCTCCTCACTTATTCTTTAGTTATAATATATCATATTTGATTGTTTATTAAAAGATGTTATATCAATATTTCACAATTTCTTTTACAAAAAAATAAAAGCATATTTCTATGCCTTTATACTAATTCTAATCTTACGATTAATGCGTCATCTCCGCGTCTTTCTTTTAATTTTATGATTCTAGTGTATCCACCGTTTCTGTCTTTATAACGTATGCTTAAAGTTTCAAATAATTTCTTTGTTGCTTCAGTATCATTTTCTAAAAATGCTAGTGCCTTTCTTCTAGAAATTAAATCTCCTTTTTTTGCATATGTAATCATTTTATCAACAAATTTTTTTGCTTCTTTTGCTCTTTCTTCAGTTGTTTCAACTTTTTCATGTAGAATGCAGTCTTTTGTTAAACCAGAAAGTATGCTTCTTCTAACTTTTGTTTCTCTATTTAATTTTCTATATAATGCCATAATGCCTCCTACTCTTCGTCACGGAATTTCAATCCCATGTCTTTTATTTTATCTATTACTTCTTTTAATGATTTTTTGCCAAGATTTCTAATTTTCATCATTTCAGTTTCTGACATTGACGTTAAATCAGATAGATTGTGTATTGCTGCTCTTTTTAAGCAATTATATGCTCTAACAGATAGGTCTAATTCTTCTATTGGTGTTTCTAATGTTTTTGTAATTGGATCATCTTCTTTATCAGCTAATAATCCTGTCATATCTGCTATTTTATTTATTTTTGTTATTACTTCAAAATGCTCTATTAGTATTCTACTAGCTAATGCAATAGCTTCTTCTGGTTTAATTGATCCGTTTGTCCATACGTTAAGTACTAATTTGTCATAGTCCTCACTTTGTCCAACACGTGCAGGTTCTACTTCATAACTTACTCTTTCAATTGGACTGTATAATGAATCTATTGCTATTACTCCTATTTCGTCTTTCTTTAATAACTTTTTATTTGTTTTAGCGTCAACATATCCTCTTCCATTAGATACTGTTAATTCCATATCTAGACTTCCACCTTTGGATATTGTTGCTATTACTAAATCTTCATTTACGATTTCAACGTCTGCGTCTTTTTCTATGTCTTTAGCAGTTACTACTCCTTCTTTGTCTTTCTTTAAATGCAATACTTTGTCGCTTTCAGAATAATTTTTAACTACTAAATTTTTTAAGTTTAAAATTATTTCAGTAACATCTTCTACTATACCATCTATTTTTTGGAATTCATGCATTACGCCTTCTATTTTTATACTTGTAACAGCGCTTCCTGGTAAGTTTGATAACATTACTCTTCTTAATGCATTTCCAATTGTTGTTCCAAAACCTTTTTCTAATGGTTCTAGTTCAAATTTTCCATAAAAATTGTTTTCAACATATTCTACTACTTTGTATTCTGGCTTTTCAAATCTTAACATTTTTCTTTCCCCTTCCTAATTACATACGTCTTCTCTTAGGTGGTCTGCATCCATTATGTGGTATTGGTGTTACATCTGTAATCCCAGTTATCTCAAGTCCTGCAGTTTGAAGTGATCTAATTGCAGTTTCTCTACCTGCACCAATTCCTTTTACAAAAACTTCAACTTTTTTCATACCATTGTCCACTGCAACTCTTCCTGCAGCCTCAGCACTTTGCCCAGCAGCAAATGGCGTTTTCTTTTTACTACCTTTATATCCAAGGTTACCAGCAGATGACCAACTCACTACGTTTCCGTTTTCATCTGTAATCGTAACTATTGTATTATTGAATGTTGCATGTATATGGGCTTGACCAATAGTTACATCTTTCTTGACTTTTCTTTTTCTTCTATTGTATGCCATTCTTTAGTCCCTCCTATTTCTTCTTATTAGCTATTGTTTTAGCTTTACCTTTACGAGTTCTTGCGTTCCTACTTGTTCTTTGTCCTCTAACAGGTAATCCTTTTTTGTGTCTTGTTCCTTGATATGAGTTGATTTCCATTTTTGTCTTAATATTCATTTCAACTTCTCTTTTTAAGTCACCTGTTAATACATATTTGTCTGCTTCTGCTCTTAGTTTATTAACGTCTTCTACAGTAAGATCTTTTGCTCTTATGTCTTCACTTATTCCTGCATCTTCACATATTTTCTTTGCACGGCTTGGACCTATACCATAAATATATGTAAGTGCTACAACGATTCTTTTGTCGTTTGGTAAATCTATATTTTTAATACGTGCCATAAATCCTCCTAACCTTGTCTTTGTTTGTGTTTTGGATTTTCACAAATAACCCTAACAACACCTTTTCTTTTAATTATTTTACATTTGTCGCATATTTTTTTAACTGATGGTCTTACTTTCATTTCTACCCTCCATTATTTTCTATAAATTATTCGCCCACGTGTTAAATCACATGTTGGAATCTCGAGCAATACTGTATCGCCTGGAAAGATACGGATAAGGTTTTGACGCATTTTTCCAGAAACGCGGGCTTCTACAATATGACCGTTCTCGAGTTTCACTTTGAAGTCTCCGCCTGGGATAACTTCTAATACTTTACCTTCAAGTTCAATATAACCTTCTTTTGCCATTCTATCACTCTCCTGTTAGTATTTTGTAACCTTCTTTGGTTACTACTATGGTATGTTCAAAGTGTGCTGCTACACTTCCGTCTTGTGTAGTTATTGTCCAACCATCTTCTAACATCCATATGTGTCTTTTTTTTAAACTGAACATCGGTTCAATTGCAAGTGTCATTCCTTCTTTTAATATTAACTCTGATTCATCGTTTTCATAGTTAAATATGTACGGGTCTTCATGTACAACAGTTCCTATTCCATGCCCAGTTAATTCTCTTATTACTCCGTATCCTTTTTCTTTTGCAACACTTTCTATTGCTTTAGATACTTCGTTTAATTTTATTCCCTCTTTAATTACACTTAGTCCTTTATAAAGTGCTTTTTCTGTATTTTCTACTAGTTCTTTTATTTCATTAGTAGTTTTACCTACAATGTATGTTCTTGCAGAGTCAGCGTGATATCCTTTATAACATGCTCCAACATCAACTTTTACTATATCTCCATTTTTAATCTTTCTTTTTCCTGGAATTCCATGCACTACTTCATCGTTTATTGATATGCATACGCTTTTTGGATATCCATCATAGTTTAAAAATGACGGTGTGCATTTGTTATCTCTTATGTATTTGTCAGCTATTTCATTTAGCTTTTCAGTTGTTATTCCAGGTTTTATTGATGTTTTCATCAGTTCTAAAACGTTATATACTACTGTCCCTGCAATATTTATTTTTTCTATTTCTTCTTTTGTTTTTATACTAACCATTTTTCTATCTCTTTCATAGTAGAATCTGCATCTAATGTCGAATCGATTTCTATTAGATTGTTTTTGCTTTTAAAGTATTCTATTATTGGTTTTGTTTCTTTCATATATGTGTCATATCTGATGTTGTACGCTTCTTCGGTGTCATCAACTCTACTTTCTAGTTCTACTTTGCAATCGTCACAAATCCATTCAACTTTTGGCATATTGTAACCTGTTAATTTGTTATATCCTTTTTTACACTTTGGACATGTTAGTCTTCCAAGTACTCTTTTTAAACCAGTTTCCTTATCTATTTTTAAATATATTGCTTTGCCAATATTTAATCCTAGTTTTTCAAGAATCTCTTCATAATCTTTTACTTGATCAAGTGTTCTAGGATATCCGTCCATTATAAATGGTTTGTTTTTGTCTAATGTTGTTAATTTGTTTTCTAACATTTTTTTTATTAATTCGTCGCTAACTAATTTTCCACTAGACATTATTTCTGATAGTTCTTTGCCTAAATCAGATCCACTTTTTACTTCTTCCCTTAATAAATCTCCTGTGGATATGTGTAAATATCCGTATTTTTCTTTAATTAGTTCTGAAAAAGTTCCTTTTCCAGCAGCTGGTGGTGCAATAAATAGTATATTATTCATTTTTACCTCTTATATGCTCGGCTAGCCACTGAGCTTTCTATTTGTTTATATGTTTCTAATAATACCCCGACTACAATTAGTATGCTTGTTCCTCCAAGTGTTACTATGCTTGGCATATCTGATATCCAACTAAATACTATTGGTAATGCTGCGATTATTGCTAGGAATATTCCTCCCATAAATGTTATTCTTGATAAAACTTTACTTATGTAATCGCTTGTTTCTTTACCTGGTCTTATTCCAGGAATATATCCACCGTTTTTATTTAGATTTTTAGATAAATCTTCTGGATTCACTGCTGCTAAATATGTGTAGAAGTATACAAATATAAATATTAGTAATATGTATACTATAAATCCTATTGGTGTTGTTGTCGTCAAATATTTTGTCACAAATAATTGGAAATTTTCACTTTTTATGAAATATGTTAGTGTAGTTGGTATTGCAAGTACTGCTGAAGCAAATATTACTGGAATTACTCCTGCTGAGTTTAATCTAAGCGGTAAGTATGTTTGTCTTCCGCCGTATGCTGATACAGTTCTATTTGAATATTGTATAGGTATTCTTCTTTGTGCTTCTTGTACATATATTACTCCTACTATTATCGCAATATATAGTATTATGTAAATTACATAAGATAAAATCCCTATGTATAAGTTTGTGTTGCCTCCTACTAATGATTTGTATGCTTCTATTAACATTGATGGCATTGTTGTTATAATACCTGCCATTATTATTAATGATATGCCGTTTCCAATTCCTTTGTTTGTTATTTGGTCTCCTAACCATAATAGGAATGCTGTTCCTGCAGTTAATATTATTGCTATTTTAACATATTCAACTGGTTCTAATCCTGCTGAACCCATAAACATTGCTGTGTATATATAACTTTCTACAAAGGCAAATCCTATACCTATGTATCTAGTTATTTTGTTTATTTTTCTTCTTCCTTCTTCTCCCATTTCTCTAAGTTCTTTGAAGTATGGGATCCCCATTATATCCATTTGGAATAATTGTATTATGATTGATGCTGTGATATATGGTGTGATACCTAAAGCAAATATTGAAAATTGTTTTAGTCCCCCACCACTCATTGCATTTAATAGTTCTAGAAATCCTAAGTCTCCTGTAATTTCTTTCATTCCTGGTACAGTTATTGTGTTACCTAAACAAAATATTACTAGGGCACCTAGTGTGTATAAGACTCTGTTTCTAAGATCTTTATTGGTTTTTTTAAATATTTGTCTAAATGTTTTAAACACTTAGATCACCTCAGCTTTCCCACCTAACTCTTCTATTTTATTTATTGCTGTATTTGTAAATACGTTTGCTTTTACTGTTAATTTTTTAGTTAGTTCTCCGCTTCCTAATATTTTTAAACCTTTTAATTCTTTTCCAATTAATCCGCTTTCTTTTAGTAATTCTTTTGTAACTACTGTTCCGTCTTCAAATCTATTTAAACTTCCTACGTTAACAATGTTGTATCTAACTGTAAATCTTTTGTTATTAAATCCTCTTCTTGGTACTCTTTTGTATAGTGGATTTTGTCCTCCTTCAAAATATACTGGAATGCTTGCACCTGAACGTGCTTTTTGTCCTTTTTCTCCACGTGTTGAAGTTTTTCCCATTCCGCTTCCTGGACCTCTTCCAACTATTTTTCTTTTGTGAGTAGCACCAACTTGTGTCTTTAGTTCATTTAACTTCATAACTATATTTCCTCCACTTTTTTACCACGAAGATTTGCAATGTGTGCTCTGCTTTTTTGTTGTTTTAGTGCATCCATTGTTGCTCTTGCAGTGTTAATTTGGGTGTTACTTCCAAGGGATTTTGAAACTATGTCTTTTACTCCAGCTAGTTCTAGCACGTTACGTACTGGTCCTCCAGCAACTATTCCACGTCCTTCTTTTGCTGGACGAATTAATACTTTTGCAGCTCCACATACACCTGTTACTTCATGTGAAAGTGTACGGTTATCTACTAAATCAACTCTTATTACATTTTTTTCAGCTGATTTTATTGCTTTACTTATTGCTGCTTGTACTTCGTTTGCTTTCCCTGTTCCTAGTCCTACTCTTCCTTTTCTGTCACCTACAGCAACTGTTGCTGAAAATCTCATTGAACGTCCGCCTTTTGTTGTTTTTGATACACGGCTTATTGAGATTACTTTTTCTTCGTATGGACTTTTCTTTTCATAATTTTTGTTAAATTCTTTTCTTGGTTTTCTTTCTTTATCGTTTTTTTCCATGCTTACCTCCCTTAGAATTTTAATCCTGCTTCTCTAGCAGATTCTGCTAGGGCTTTTATACGTCCATGATATAAGTATCCACTTCTATCAAAAACTACTTCAGTTATTTTTGCTTCTATTGCTTTTTTTGCTATGCTTTCTCCAACTTTTTTAGCAGTTTCAATATTGTTTTTGTCTAACTTTAATTCTAGTGAAGAAGTGCTTACTAAAGTTTTACCTGTTTCATCATCTATTATTTGCGCATACATGTTTGTATTGCTTCTAAATACATTTAGTCTTGGTAATTCTTTAGTACCGCTCAAGTTTTTTCTTATACGATTATGCCTTTTTATACGCATACTGTTTCTTGATTCTTTTTTTATCATAATTTACCTCCTAAGCAGCTTTCTTTCCTTCCTTACGTCTAATGTATTCATCTTTATAACGTATTCCTTTTCCTTTATATGGTTCTGGTCCTCTTACTTTTCTAACTAATGCAGCAAATTCTGATACTCTTTGTTTGTCATATCCTGTTATTGTTAGTTCTGTAACAGATGGACATTCTATCTTTAATCCTTCAGGAACGTCCATTTTAACTGGATGTGAATAACCTGCACTTATTGTTAGTACATTTCCTTGTGCTTGGAATTTGTATCCAACTCCGACTATTTCTAGTTCTTTTTTGAATCCTTCGCTTACTCCTTTTATCATGTTGTTTATAAGTGCATTTGTTGTACCATGTAATTGCTTTACTTGTTTTGTTTCGTTTAAACGTTTTGTAGTAACTTTATTATCGTTTATTTCTACTTTTATGTTTTGGTTAACGTTTAAGTTTAATGTTCCTAATTTTCCACTAACTGTTACTACGTTGTTATCAACTGTAACTGTTACTCCTTCTGGTATTATTAGTTCTCTATTTCCTATTCTACTCATAAATAGCACCCCTTACCAAATGTATGCAAGAACTTCTCCACCTAGGTTTTGTTTTCTTGCTTCCTTATCTGTCATTAATCCTTTTGAAGTAGAAACTATAGCTATTCCAAGTCCATTTAATACTCTTGGCATTTCATCAGATTTTACATATACTCTTAAACTTGGTTTGCTGATTCTTTTAAGTCCAGAGATTACCCTTTCTTTTTTTGAACCATATTTTAAAGTTAGTACTAGTATTTCACTACTTCCGTTTTTTACACTTTCGTATTTTTCAATATATCCTTCATTTGTTAAAATCTCAGCTATTCCTTTTGTCATTTTTGATGCTGGAACTTCAACAGTTGCATATTTCATACTATTTGCATTACGTATTCTCGTAAGCATATCAGCTATTGTATCATTTACCATTACTATAGTCCTCCCTTCTTACCAACTAGACTTTTTAACGCCTGGTATTTGTCCTTTATATGCTAATTCTCTAAAACATATACGGCATAGTCCAAATTTTCTTAATACTCCGTGTGGTCTTCCACATCTTTCACATCTTGTGTATTCACGAACTTTGAACTTTGATCCTCTTTTTTGACTTACTATTTTACTTGTCTTTGCCATGCTACCTCCTTATTTTCTAAAAGGTAACCCAAAACCACTTAGTAGTTCTAGTGCCTCTTCATTAGTTTTTGCAGTTGTTACAATTACTACGTCTAATCCTCTAACTTTAATTACTTTATCGTAATCAACTTCTGGAAATACTAATTGTTCTTTAATTCCTAATGTGTAGTTTCCACGTCCATCAAAACTTCCTTTTGATATTCCACGAAAATCACGTACACGTGGTAAAGCAATTTTAATTAATTTTTCTAAGAAGATATACATTTTTTCTCCTCTTAAAGTTACTTTACAACCAATTTTATTTCCTTCACGCAATTTGAAACCTGCAATTGATTTTTTTGCTGTTGTTACAACTGGTTTTTGTCCGGCAATAACTTCTAATTCTTTGACTGCTGCATCTATGTATTTTGAATCAGATGCTCCATCTCCTACACCCATATTAAGTACTATTTTTTCTATTTTTGGTACTTGCATTTTTGAAGTGTATTTGAATTTGTCTATTAAATTAGGAACTATTTCTTTAACATATAATTCTTTTAATGTTTCCATATGTTCACCTACTTTTTACTTTCTTTTTTTGTTGTTTTCTTTGTTGTTGTTTTTTTGCTTGTTGTCTTTTTTTCTTCTTTTATTTCTTTTGATATTTTTACGTTTGATATATGAATAGGAGCTTCTACTTCTAGTATTCCTCCTGTTTCGTTTTGTCCGTTAGGCTTAACATGTTTTTTTACTAGATTTACTCCTTCGATTACTACTCTGTTTTCATCGCGAAGTATTTCTAGCACTTTCCCTTCTTTACCTTTGTTCGATCCAGTTATTACTTTAACTTTGTCTCCAACTTTAATTTTCATGTATATCCTCCTATAATACTTCTGGCGCTAATGAAACTATTTTCATGAAATCTTTATCACGTAGTTCACGAGCGACTGGTCCTAGAACACGTGTTCCTACAGGACTGTTATCATCTTTTATTAAAACGCATGCGTTATCATCAAACTTAATATGACTTCCATCTGGTCTTTTAACTCCTTGTACAGTTCTGACGATTACTGCTTTAACTACTTTTCCTTTTTTGATGTTTGAGTTTGGAATTGCTTTTTTTACTGTTCCAACTACTACATCACCTATATTTCCGCTTCTTACAAAACTTCCGCCTAATACTCTTATTACTAGTATTTCACGAGCACCTGAGTTATCGGCAACTTTTAAACGGCTTTCTGGTTGTACCATATTATCGTCTCCCTCCTATAGTATGATAGCTTCTTCTACTATGCTATCTAACACGTATCTTTTTGTTTTTGATAATGGACGTGCTGCTATTATTTTAACAGTGTCCCCAGTTTTTGCTTTGTTTTCTTCATCGTGTGCTTTGTATTTCTTTGTGTATTTTATTCTTTTTTTGTATAGTGGATGTTTTCTATATGTTTCTACGGCAACAACAATAGTTTTGTCCATTTTGTCGCTTACTACTTTTCCCACTAATTCTTGTTTAGCTTTTTCCATATTACTCCACCATCTCTTTCTCGTTTTCTCTTTCTCTTAAGATTGTTTTGCATCTTGCTACTGTGTGTCTTAGTTCTTTAATCTTATGAGGTTTTTCTAAAGATCCTGTTGCACGACTTAAACGTAAGTTGAATAGTTCTTCTTTAGTTTCTTTTATTAGTTTATTTATGTCTTCAGTGGTCATTTTTCTTATTTCACTATTTTTCAATTTCTTCACCACTTTCTTCTTTTTTTATGAATTTTGTCTTGATAGGTAGTTTATGTCCAGCTAGACGAAATGCTTCTCTAGCTATATCTTCAGGCACATCAGCCATTTCAAACATAATTTTTCCTTCTTTAACAACTGCTACCCATTCTTCAACATTACCTTTTCCGCTTCCCATACGAACTTCTAAAGGTTTCTTTGTTCTAGCTAAGTGAGGGAATATGTTAATCCATACTTTTCCTCTTTTTGATTTTTTCATTTCCCTAGTCATTGCAATACGTGCTGCTTCTATTTGTCTTGCTGTTATGTACGCTCCTTCTTTTGCAACTAATCCGTATTCTCCATATGATAGTTTATTTTTTCCTTTACTTTTTCCTTCGTAACTAAGGCGATGAGGTTTTCTATATTTAGTTCTCTTTGGTATTAACATTCTTTTTACCTCCTTCTTTAGCAGGTAGTATTTCTCCTTTATATATCCAAACTTTTACACCGATTTTTCCATATACTGTATCAGCTTCTTTGTGCGAATAATCTACGTCGCTTCTTAATGTGTGTAGTGGTACAGTTCCTTCTGTGTATCCTTCACTTCTTGCTATTTCAGCACCATTTAAACGTCCAGATACTAAAGTTTTAATTCCTTTAGCTCCTGCTTTCATAGTGTTTCTTATAGCTCTTTTTTGAGCAACTCTATATGAAACTCTATTTTGTATTTGTGTTGCAATGTTTTCTGCAACTAATGCTGCATTTAAATCTGGTTGTTTGATTTCAACTATTGAAATGTATATTTCTTCACCAGTTAGTTTTGATAATGCTTTTTTGTGTTTTTCGATTTCTTCTCCACCACGTCCGATGACTACGCCTGGTTTTGAAGTGTTGATAATAACGTTAGTTCTTTTTTTGTTTCTTTCAATTACTATGCTGGCAACTGCACAATTTTTAAGAACTTTTTCTAGGTATTCACGAATTTTTATGTCTGTTAATAAGTTTTTCTTGAAGTCTTTGTTTGGTGCATACCATTTGCTTTCCCAATCTTTATTAATTCCTATTCTTAATCCTATTGGATGTACTTTTTGTCCCACAGCGTTAGTCCTCCTTTATTGTATTTAAGTCACTTACTTTTACGTAAATATGACTGCTTCTTTTGTCTCTTCTATCTACGTTTCCACGTGATGCTATTTTTGACCTTTTTAGTGTTGGTCCTTCATTTATGTATGTTTCTTTAATATATAAGTTGTTTTCGTCTAAACCTAAATTGTTAATAGCGTTTGCAATTGCACTTTCTAATACTTTGCTTATTAATCTTGATGCTTTTGTGTTTGTTGTTGCTAGTATTGCTCTTGCTTCTGCTACGCTTTTGCCTCTAACTAAATCTAGAGTCATTCTTGCTTTTCTAGGTGCGATTAATGCACCTTTATGTATTGCATATGCTTCCATATATTACCCTCCTATTTGTTTTCGCCAGCGTGTCCACCAAACTTACGTGTTAAAGCGAATTCTCCTAGTTTGTGACCTACCATGTCTTCTGTTACATAAACTGGTATGAAATCTTTTCCGTTGTGTACAGCAAATGTGTGCCCTACAAAATCAGGATATATTGTTGAACGGCGTGACCAAGTTTTTATAACTTCTTTTTTACCAGTTTCATTTAATGTACGTACTTTTTTAAGTAATCTATCAAATACATATGGTCCTTTTTTTAAACTTCTTGACATACTCACAAATCCTTTCTATTTTTTCTTTCTACGAGATATGATTAATTTCTCGCTTTGCTTTTTAGTTTTTCTTGTTTTTAATCCAAGTGCTGGTTTACCCCAAGGTGTCATAGGTCCTTTACGTCCGATTGGTGCACGTCCTTCACCACCACCGTGTGGGTGATCGTTAGGGTTCATTACAGATCCACGTACTGTTGGTCTGATTCCCATTTTTCTTTTTCTTCCAGCTTTTCCAAGATGTACAAGTTCATGGTCTAAGTTTCCAACTTCACCTATTGTTGCTCTACATGTTCCTTGTATTTTTCTTGTTTCTCCGCTTTTTAATCTTATTAATACGTATTTATCTTCTCTTCCTAGTATTTGTGCACTGCTTCCAGCACTTCTTGCTAGGCTTCCGCCTTTTCCTGGATGTAATTCTATGTTATGAACTACTGTACCTACTGGAATATTCATTATTGGTAATGAATTTCCTGTTTTGATATCTACGTTTTCTCCGCTTTCGATTTTATCTCCAACTTTGATGTTTAGTGGAGCAATAATATATCTTTTTTCTCCATCTGCGTAAGTAATTAATGCAATGTTTGCACTTCTGTTTGGATCGTATTCTATTGCGCTTACTGTTCCAATTACGCCGTCTTTATTTCTTTTGAAATCTATTACACGGTATTTTCTTTTTACTCCGCCGCCTCTGTGTCTAACTGTTATTTTTCCTTGATTGTTTCTTCCAGCTTTTTTGTTTTTGCTAGAAAGTAGACTTTTTTCTGGAGTAGTCTTTGTTATTTCTTCGTTTACTAGAGTTGTCATGTGTCTAGTACCATTTGTTATTGGTTTATATTTTCTTATTGGCATTTCTTAACCCTCCTAATTAAAACTCTATTTTAGAGCCTTCCATTAGTTTTACCATGGCTTTTTTGTATTGTTTAGTTGTTCCTGTGTAACGTCCTACTCTTCTTTTTTTGCCTTTGGTATTTAATGTTGTGATTTTTTCTACTTTTACATTGAATTTTTTCTCAATTGCTTGTTTTATTTGTGTCTTATTTGCTTTTTTATCAACTTTAAAAACTATTACGTTGTCTTGTGCTAGTTTTTGTGTTTTTTCAGTTATAACTGGTGCCTTTATTATTTCGTAGTATTCCATTATTTAAGCACCTCCTCTATCTTTTTAACACTGTCAACATCTATTACTAAACTATTTGCATTAACTACTGCTAATACGTTTATGTTTGTTGGATTTATTGTTAATACATTTTCTAGATTTCTTGTTGCTAATAGTAATTTGTCGTCTTCTGTATTAGTTACTATTAATGTTTTAGCATCTGCTTTTAATATATTTAAGTATCCTAATATTTCTTTTGTTTTGTTGCTTTCAACTTTTATATTGTCAACTACAATTAATTCTTTGTTTTGGAATTTGTCTGAAAGAGCTGATTTTATTGCAATCTCTCTTTCTTTTTTGTTCATTTTTTTGTCATAACTTCTAGGTGTTGGTCCAAATACTGTTCCGCCACCTACCCATTGTGGACTTCTTATTGATCCTTGACGAGCACGACCAGTTCCTTTTTGTCTCCAAGGTTTTCTTCCACCACCGCTGACTTCGCTTCTGCCTTTTGTTTTAGCAGTTCCTTGTCTTAGTGATGATAATTGATTTTTTAATGCTGTTGATAATACTATTTCGTTTACTTCTGTATTCCATATAGTATCATTTAGTGTTAAATCACTTACTTTTTCACCTTTTAGATTTAATACGTCTATTTTTGCCATTATTATTCACCGTCCTTTTGTGTAGTTTCTTCTTCGTTGTTTTCACTTGTCTCGGCTACTGGTTCATCTATTACTTCTTCAGTAACTACTTCTTTTTTTACTTCGTTTTCAGTAACTTCTTCTATTACGTATGTAACTAGTTCTTTTGCATCGTTTTTTCCGCCTTTGACTGCACTTCTAATTAGAACATATCCTTTTTTAGGTCCTGGAACGTTACCTTGTACTAGAATGCAATTATTTTCTAAATCAACACTTATTACTTCTAGATTTTGAATAGTAACTTGTTCATTTCCCATATGTCCTGGTAATTTTTTACCTTTAAGTACTCTCATTGGTCTCATAGGTCCTCTTGAACCTACAGCTCTATGATAATGTGAACCATGTGACATTGGCCCTCTTGAGAAATTATGCCTTTTGATTGTTCCTTGGAAACCTTTACCTTTGCTTGTTCCAGTAACATCTACTAATTCTCCTGCTTCAAATATATCTCCTGCGATTACTTGCCCTACTTCATAGTTAGAAACATCTATTCCTTTTATTTCTTTTAAGAAGCGCTTAGGCATTGTGTTTGCTTTTTTTGCATGTCCCATTTCAGGTTTGTTTGATACTTTTTCTTTTTTATCAAATGCGCCTAATTGGATACTGTTATACCCGTCTTTTTCAACTGTTTTGATTTGTGTTATTACGTTTTTTTCAACTTCAATTACAGTTACAGGTATTAATTTTCCGTCAGTTGTGAATACTTGCGTCATTCCAACTTTACGTCCTAAGATTCCTTTCATTTTTAACTCCTCCTAAATATTATAATTTAATTTCGATATCTACTCCGCTTGGCAAGTCTAAGTGTGTTAATGATTCGATTGTTTCCTTGCTTGGATTTTTAATATCAATTATTCTTTTGTGTGTACGCATTTCAAATTGTTCACGTGAATCTTTGTATTTGTACACGGCTCTTAAAATTGTGATTTTGTCAACTTCTGTTGGTAGTGGAATTGGTCCACTCACTTCACCACCAGTTCTCTTTACAGTTTCTACAATTTTAGCTCCTGCTTGATCTAAAATTCTGTGATCAAATGATTTAAGTCTAATACGAACTTTGTTATTTGACATTTTTTTACCCTCCTTCGCCTATCTTTATTTAATAGACTTGCTCGGCGCAAATTACCTGAATACTAATTAAGTATTTTACAACTTAACCGGGTGTATCAGCAACCTTGCGTGTCTTCGCCAGTCATACATAGTCAATTATATGCTAAACATGCCAAAAAATCAAGCATTTTTTAATTTGTGCAAAAACAATTTTTTGACGTGTAGATTTTTTTGAAATTGCACAATTAATGTGCTGTTAGTTTTAAAAGAATATATAATATCTTCTTAAGCAATTTGTTTATTATTATAGCATGTATTGAAAACGAAAAATTATTGAAAATTACAAATCGACTATTTTTCTATTAAATCAATGCATTTTTTATTTTTGTTTTAGTCTATTATCTTCTCTAGTCATATGAATTTTCCTTTCTCTGTAAGCAAAATATATTATAGATTATCCACACGCCTTTATAAACAGTGAGGTGTTACATTTCAACTTTAAATTAACATTTTTAGATTGTTTGTCTATTTCGGTAGTGTATTAGTAGCCTCAAATATAGTTAGTAAAAAAAGAAAATCCATTAGTTACATAAATTCTTCTGGATTTTCAAAATTTAAATTATTCTTTAAATACTATGTGAAACTGATTCTTCATTAGCTTCAATTATTGATTCATCATCCATTGCTTTTGCTTGTTTTCTCATTTGTAATAATTGTTCTATAGTAAGTCCTCTTAATTCAGCTTCTTTTATATCAGCCTGATTTTGTGCTTCTTGTTGCACTCTATCAACAATATCTTTTTGATATACATAAGATGGAGCTTTCGCGATTTGATCTAAATTATGCTCAGCATCTGCCATGACATAATTAGGTATGTCAGTTTCTTTATGCTTTTCACCACTAAGAGCTCTAATTTGTTGAACAATTTCTACTTTTTTATTTTCATAACTTTGTTTTTCGCGTTCCATTTCTGCTTTTGCTTCTTTAATGCTTTCCTTTAATTTAGGTATTGCTTGTTCAGAGATATGAATCTCTTCTTTACATCTTTTTAAACCAGCTTGTAATGCCTCTAGGCTATAGAAAGGAACACCATAACTATGACTTATACCTAAAAGGTTTTCGCTTTGAGATTCATACCATCCAATTATTTCCTGATATATTTTGTTTTCTTTTTCATCTATACAAGTATTTAAGTCTGCAATTTTCCATTTTGTATCTCTAGTTTTAAAGATTTTTTTTGATAGTTTGTTTCTTTGCTCAACTAAACTTTGTAAGTGTTCTAATTCACCACCGCCTATTTTATCAGTATGTTGTTGTAAAAATCCCATATCAACTTCTGAACTATTCGCACTATAATACATACTATATTTATCAACTAATTTTGATAGTTTTTGTGGTGTAAATTGTTCGTTAAAACTTGCTTTTGCTTGTTCAAAAGAACCTTCAAATTCTTGAACAGCTTCCATTAATTTATCTGGATTACTTATTTCTTTAGTTTCCGGATCGTAATATTTAGTTAATATTTTTTCTAATGCGATGGATAATTCATATCCTAAATACATTCTACATTTAATTTGGCTTTGTTCATTAGAGATTCGACCATAAGCGGTTAACAAATTAGCCATTTGTTGTGCTTTTTCTGGATCTGATGCAACAGATGCTTCAAGTTCTGTAAATGCGGCAATAGGATCTCTCATCATTTCTATTTTTTGCGCTAAATAACGACTTTCTTTTATTTCAGAAGATAATTGTTGTTTAATTTCTTGTGATGACATCGCTTTGATTTGTTCTTGCTGTTTTCTAGTTTCTTCTATTTGTATTTTAAGTTTTGCAAATACACCCCAACGATTATTAACATCATATCTACTTATTTCTTCAATAAGTTGTCGTCCTCTATAAATAACCATTTCTCTTTCATTACCAGAAAGATTGCCAAATTGAACTATAAGTTTTTCTCTTTCTGCTTTTAATTGAGAGAATCTTGCTTTTTCTTGTTCTTCTCTTGCTTGAATTTCTCTAATTTTTAGTTCTAATTCTTCTATTTTGCCTTTTTTGAATTCTTCTATTTCAGCATCTGACATTGCTTGTATTCTTGCGTAAGCGGGTAGAGTTACAAGGCTTCGTAATGCTTCAACTTTTTGGCGAACCATTTTTAATTGATATTCCGCTTCTTGAAATTCTTTGTCTCTAAAATTTACTGTTCTAAAAAATCCAACTCTTTGTGTTGCTAATTGATATTCTTTTTCTAAACTCTCAAGCTCTGAGTTAAGCATTGATGTAAATTCTTCTTTAGTCATTTTTGTTGGTCACCTCATTTAACTTATTCAATAAATCTTCTATTTCTTCCATTGATAATTGGGAAAATAGTTTTTCTAATTCTTCTTTGCTTAAAGACAAGATTTTTTCTAAATTTCTGTTGGCATTTGATTCATTCATATAATATCATTCCTTTCTTTACACAAACCTCAAAGGTTATACTGCTTAAATCAAGAGCTATAGTTTTATAAGATTTAGCATAACTTTACATGATAAGTATATATTTTTTTACCCTTTTGTCTACATTTTTTTCGTTTTTTTTCGTTTTTTGCAGGATAAACGCACAAAATGTGGACAAAATTCTAACGTTAAATAATGCAAAAAAAAGATTGTTAAAATATCGCAAAAAAACAAAGCGCGCTAAATGCGTGTTTTATTATATAAAGTAAAGTTAAAAACTAATGTGTTTTTAATATTTGAGTTATATATTTATAATTCATTATTACTTTTTAAATACCAATATTGCTTTTGCTGATCCTGTAATTGAAATGGTTACTAATTCATAACCATCTAGCAACATTTCATTGGCTTTTTCTTCTATTTTTCGCGCCATATCATTTGCTCTTGGAGAATATTCTATAACAACTGTTTTATACATTTTAGTTCCGCCTTTCTTTTTTTGATAAAACAAACTAGTTATCTTGCAATTCTTTAATTAGTTCGTAAACATATTTGTATTGTTTTTTACTAATTTTTTTAACTTTATCAATCGCATTAACTACGCAGTTACCATTATATTCTTTTATCATTTCTATGTCTTGCGTTCCATCGCCAATTACTTCAATTTTAGATGGTTTTTCTAACTCTTCTATAACTTTAATTGCTTTTGCCTTGTTTGTGTTTTTATTTATGATTTCAACTTTTGGCATTTTTCCTTTTCTATTTATTAAATACGTCGTGACTAAATCTGTATTTTTTATTATATTAAATACGCCTGTTGCCTCTTCAATGTTTTTAAAAGTTAACATTATTTTATTAATATCTCTGTTAAATTTTTTGCTTCCATAGTAATTTATTTTATGAATTTTTTCTCTGTTGATAAGTTGCAATATTTTGTCAACAACTTCTTTTTCAATAAAACTTGTGTTAATAACTTTATTATTATTGTTTATAATTGTTGCTCCATGATTTGTTATTAAATAGTTAGGTGTTAATCCTTTCATATCAAGTTTTAATCTTTGTTTTATAGATATATATGATCTACCTGTAGCTATGACAAATATGTTACTTTTCATAAACATTTTAATGTATTTTAAATTCTTTTCTTTTTCTATATTTAGTGTATCATCATAATCTGATACCAACATTATTTTATTATTCATCTTTTATGATAAGACTTTCTCCTGTCATATTGTCAGGTTTTTTTATCTCATATAAATCTATTATAGTAGGAATTATATCTTTTAAAGTCCCTTCATTTTTTATTTTGTAGTCTGTATTACATAGGATGAATGGAACTTTATTGCTTGTGTGACTTGTAACGCTGTTTCCGTTTTTATCTATCATACATTCTGCATTACCATGATCTGCAGTAACTATGACATCATAAAAATACTCTGCTGCTTTTTCATAGATTTTTCCTAAGCAAAAATCACATATTTCTATTGCATCTACTGTTGCTTTGAAGTTTCCTGTATGACCAACCATATCTGGATTTGCAAAGTTTACTAATATAAAGTCGTAATCTTCTTCTAATACTTTTAGTGTTGTTTCTGTAACTTCTCCTAAGCTCATTTCTGGTTTTAAATCGTATGTTGCAACGTTAGGTGATGGAATCAAAAATTTGTCACAGTTTGGTGATGTGAACTCTTCTCCGCCATCAAAGAAATATGTTACATGTGCATATTTTTCTGTTTCAGCTATTCGAGCTTGTTTGTATTCCAATCCATCTATATATTTTCCAAATGTTGTTTCTATTTTTTCTAGCTTGTATGCATGTGGTATTTTTTTATGTATTTCAAATATTGAGACCATTTTAACTTCATTTAACGGTTTTGTTTTAAATCCTTTATAATCTGTTGATGTAAGCGCATCTATTAATTGTGTCATTCTTTCTGGTCTAAAGTTTATAAAAATTATTCCGTCTTTATCTGATATTGTTTGACTTCTATTTATTATGCTTGGGTTTATAAATTCATCTGTTATATTTCGTTTATAGTGTTCTTCCATACATGTTTCAAAATTTCTAAATTCATTTCCTATGCCATATACCATTGCATCATAAGCTTTTTTAGTTCTTTCTAAATTATTATCTCTATCCATCGAAAAATATCTTCCTGATATTGTACTTATTGACCCTATGTTTAGTTTTTTTGCTTTTTCCATGAATTCTTTTAAAAATGATAAACCGCTTGTAGGAAGTGTATCTCTTCCGTCTGTTATAAAGTGAAAACAAACATTTTTAACTTTTTGTAATTTTGCTAATGCAAGTGTTGCATAAAAATGATTTGCACTTGAATGTACACCTCCATTTGACAATAAGCCAATTAAATGTAGTTTTGAGTTGTTTTCTTTTACATGGTTCATTACTTCTATTAGTGTTTCATTACTAAAAAACTCTTTGCTTTTTATTTTTTCATTTATAATTGTTAATGGTTGTTTTATAGCTTTACCACATCCAATTGTCATGTGACCAACTTCTGAGTTTCCCATCTGATTTTTTGGAAGGCCAACTTCTTCACCACTTGCTACTAACTCTGCACATGGGAAGGCACTTGTTAGTTTGTTAAACACTGGTGTATTTGCTTGTTTTATTGCATTACCTTGCTCAGAAGAATTTATACCAAATCCATCTAATATAATTAACATTATTTTTTTCATTTATTTCACCATTTTCATTTTAACATATATTAAAAAAAAGTTCTACTTGAGAACTAGCTAACTTTTAGCATTTCTAATCTTAGTTTGTCTGCTATAGTTACAATGAATTCTGAATTTGTTGGTTTGGCCTTGTCTATATCAACACTGTGACCAAATATTTCTTCCATTAAACTCCAATCACCACGGTTCCAGCTAACTTCTATTGCGTGTCTTATAGCTCTTTCTACTCTCGATACTGATGTCTTATATTTATGCCCAATTTCTGGATATAATTCTTTTGTGATTCCGCCTATTAAATTTGGATTTGTATATACTAGTGATATTGCTTCTCTTATGTATTGATATCCTTTTATGTGTGATGGTATTCCTAATTGGTGTAATATTTTTGTTATTGATATTTGTATGTTATGGTCATGCAGGTCAATAACTTGTGATTGCATTTTGTTTCCTTCTACCAAATCTAGTATTTTCTTTTCAAAATCTTTAAAGTCAAATGGTTTTAATATAAAATATTTTACTCCATATTCGCCAACTTTTCTTATTGTATCTTGTTCGTTATATGATGTTAAAACTATTATATTTTTGTGTTTTTTGGATTTTTTTATTTCTTCTAATACGCTTAATCCATCTTTTTTGGGCATTATTAAATCTAAAATTATCACATCATAATTGTCTTCTTCGCCAAATATTTTTTCTAGTGCTTCTTCCCCATCATATGCTGTTAATGTTACTTCTATTTCACTGCTTTCACGAAAGTATTCTTTTATTAATTCTACCATCGCTACATTGTCATCTACTACTAATAATTTTGTCTTCATTTTTCCCTCTCTATTCCAAAAATATTATAATATACAAATTATATTTTTTTCCATAAGAGGTTTTATCTAGTTTTGTCTGTTTTTGTCGAATTTTGGTCTTATTTGTCGATAACTTATTTAATTGACATAATTTATTAAGAATTGATTTTAAATTCTTGAATTATTTTTTTTATTTCATTAATATTTGAACTTTTTTTCCCTATTATTACTCCATCTGAAATTTTTAAAATCTCATTTATATTTTTTTCGTCTACACTTCCCCCATAATATACTTCTATGTGTGTGTCATATTTTTTTTCAAAGTATTTTTTTATATTTGTTATTATTTTTTCTATTTCGCTTATCTCAGGTGTTTCTCCACTACCTATAGCCCAGCTTGGTTCGTATGCTATTTTTAGTTTGTTTAATTTGTCATAATCTATAGATTTAATTAAATAGTTTAATTCTTTATATATATATTTAATTGGTTTTTTTATATACTCTAGTTCTCCAACGCATAAAATTGTTTCAAAACCAGCATTTATGCTTTTAAATAGTTTATCTTTAATTTGTTCATAGTTATCTAATTTGTATTTTTTTCTTTCGCTATGTCCGATTAATGTGTAATTTATGCCCATACTTTTTAATGATTCTAAATTTATTTCTCCAGTGTAAGATCCATAATTATAGCTGTAAAAATTTTGTGATCCTATGTTTTTTATGTCTTTGTATAGCGCTATAAATGGTATTGAAGGATATATAATTAGTTCCATATTTTTTGTTTTTATTTTTTTTATTTCTTCAATGTATTTTATAGTTTCATCGTAGCCTAAATAACTTTTGTGATTTAAAATTATTTTTTTCATTTTATTCTCCTAAAACTTCTAAGCCAGGTAATTTTTCTCCTGAAAGATATTCTAGTGATGCTCCTCCACCAGTTGAAATGTAGTAAAAGTTATATCCAAATTTTTTAACAGCACTCGCTGTATCTCCACCACATACGATTGTCTTGATGTCATTATCATGCAGACATTTTAATGTATATTTTGTGCCTTTTTCATATTTTTGGTCTTCATATAAACCCATCGTTCCATTGGTTAAAACTAGTTTCGCACTTGATAAATATTCATTAAATATTTTTATTGTTTCAGTGCCAATGTCGTATATAGTTTCATCATCGTTTATTTCATTAATAGATTTTTCACCGTTTTCTGTCATTACATCTACAGGTAAAATTATTTTGTGTTCATAATTGTTGACTAAATCTTTTATGTATTCATCTTTTTCATTATCAACAAATGTTTGTCCAACATTATATCCTTTAATTTTTAAAAAAGTCCCACACATTGCTCCGCCTATTATAACGTAATTTGCAGTGTTAATTAAGTTCTTTATAACTCCTATTTTATCACTTACTTTTGCTCCGCCTAGTAATAATGTCTTATCTTCTGTTTTTATTTCATTAAGTTTTTCTATTTCTTTTATGACTAAAAAACCAGCTGCACTTGGTATATATTTTGCTATTCCAACTGTAGAAGTGTGTGCTCGGTGTGCTGACCCAAACGCATCCATTATGAAAACATCAGCTAAAGATGCCCAGTATTTCGATAGTTCTTTATCACAATTACTTTCTAATTTGTCTGGATAATCCATGTATCTTGTGTTTTCTAAAAGTAATATTTCTCCACTTTTTAATAATTTGATTTTTTCTTCTAGTTCTTTTCCCTTTAATTCTTTTGAAAAAATTATATCTTTATTCAATAATTTTTCCAAAACTTTTTTAACAGGCATTAATGTATTTTTCTCTAAATCTTCTTTAGTTTTAACTTTTCCTAAATGTGATAGTAATATTATTTTGCAGTTTTTTTTAATTAGATAATTTATTGTTTCTAAACTTTCTTTTATTCTATTGTCATCAGTTACAGTTCCATCTTTCATAGGAACGTTATAGTCTACTCTTACTATAACTTTTTTTTCTTCTAAATTTAAATCTGTTATTTTTTTCATTTTTTCACCACTATTATTATTATAAATCATTGTTTGATTTTTTTCTATTTTTTAGTTTTCTTCTGTCAAATCATTTTTTATGTTTTTTATGTCTTTTATTTTTAATCCTGTTACTTCTTTTACTTCTTCTATTTTCATTCCTATTTTTAATAGTTTTATTGCAATTCTGACTTTTTCGTTCATCTCTCCTAATTCAACGCCTTTTTCCAACCCTCTTTCAAATTCATCTTTCATTAGAAACCTCCTTAAATTAGTTTTTACTTTTTTTTAATTTTTATTATTGTTTCTACTATTATTATTAACTAAATTATTTATAGACTCTTTTATTTATTTACATTTTTATACGTTTTGTTGTTACTTTGTGATTTTCTTACTTTTTTGCGTTAAATGTAAAGGATAATGATTAATATATTATTTTGTTTTTTATAATTTTTAATCTTTTTATATTACTTTTCTTAGAAATTGTAAAATCAGTGTAAAGTAGATTTTTAAAGAAAAAACTATTGTTCATTCAATAGTTTGGTTCGATCATCAAATTTTAGAAATTGTTCTTATCATTTGCGCTGTATAACCAACTTCGTTGTCATACCAAGCTACAACTTTTGCTAATACTTTGTCATCTTTTTCTATTATATTTGTTAATGCTGCATCTACTATTGCTCCAGCTTCATTACCAATTATATCACTACTCACTATAGGGGCATTTGTGATTTTTATTGTTTCGTTTTGGTTTTCTTTAAACATTTTGTTTATTTCTTCTTTTGTTGCTTTGTTTTTTAATTCTACTGTTATATCTAATAATGAGCCATCGCCAACCGGTACTCTAAATGCTACTCCGTCAAGTAATCCGTTTAATTCTGGGATTACTTTTCCAATTTGTGAAGCAGCACCCGTTGAAGTTGGTATTATGTTTAGTGAAGCAGCTCTTCCTCTTCTACTTTCTATTCCTTTTTTATGTGGTATGTCTAATGTTTCTTGGTCATTTGTCATTGCATGCACTGTAGACATGAATCCTTTTTCTATTCCATAGTTTTTGTGCAATAAATTAACTACAGGCGCTAGACAGTTAGTGGTACATGATGCACAACTTATTATTTGGTCTGTATCTTCTAATATTTCATCATTTACGTTATAAACGATTGTTTTTGCATCGTCTTTTGCAGGCGCACTTATTATTACTTTTTTTGCTCCGGCATCTATGTGTGCTTGGCATTTTTCTTTTGATGTGAAAACACCAGTACATTCTAAAACTATGTCGATATTAAGTTCTTTCCATGGTAACTTAGATGGATCACTTTCTTTATATACTTTTATTGGTTTTCCATTAATTATTATTGAATCATCTTCATAGGTAACTTTGTCTTCTATTGTTCTATGTACTGAATCGTACTTATATAAATATGCTAGTTGTAATGGATCAGTTAAATCATTGATTGCAACAACTTCAATATTTTCTATTTTTGTTATTAATCTTAATGCCGTTCTTCCTATTCTTCCAAAACCGTTAATTGCTATTCTTTTCATTATTTTCCTCCTATTCAAAATAACTATTTCCAACAAATTCTCTTAATACGCTTGTATTTGGTAATATATCTACTGGTATGTTAAAAAATCCTTTCAAGAAATTTATAAGTCTTAATGCTTCTTCATAATATTCACTATCTACTTTTACTGAATATAGCAAAGGTATTGCATATGTTTTTAGTATTCCAATTTCATATATTAATGCTGTATTGAATACTATGTCTGCTTCGTTTTGATATGGAAATACGTATTTTTCTTCTGCTCGTCTAACTATTCGCCAGTTTTTTAAAGTTGTTTCTGCATTATACCCTCTTTTTGAGTTGTCTCTTACCATTCTTCTAATTAGTCTCATGTCTACCGTTGATATGTGATTGTGTCTGTCTAATCCTAAAGGTGTAAATGGACTAATATATATTTTTAATTTATTTTCTCTTTTTATACTGTTTGTAAGTTTTTCATTTAATGTGTGTAATCCTTCTATTATTATCATATCTCTATCTTTTAATGATACACTTGGTTTTTTGTATTCTTTTTCTCCTGTTACAAAGTTATATGATGGTATTTTTACACTTTCTCCGTTTAGTAATTTTGTTAGGTGTTCGTTAAATAAGTTAATATCTATTGCTTCTATAATGTCGTATTCGTAATTTCCTTCACTGTCTCTTGGTGTTTCATTTCTATTTAAAAAGTAATCGTCTACGGATAGTATAAATGGATTTATTCCTCTTGCTTTTAGTTCAAGTGCTATTTTTTTGGATGTTGTTGTTTTTCCTGAACTTGATGGTCCTCCTATTAATATTAGTTTTAATTTGTTTTTGTTTTCAGTTATATAATCACCAATTTTTCTTAAATCTTCGTTTTGTCTCATTTCATTTAGTTGTATAAATTCTCTAATTTTACTGTTTATTACTATGTTATTTATGTCGCTCAAGTATCTTATTTTTACTAGTTCGCACCATTCTCGATATGTATTAAATTCGTTTAATACTGCAGGAACGTTATTATATTTTGGTATTTTGTTATCTAAGTCACTTGGGTAACGCAAAACTATTCCATGTGAGTTTAATCTTGTTAAATCAAATTCTTTTAGTATTCCTGTGCTTATCGGCATGAAATAGTAGAAGTAGTTGTAGTATTCGAGTAGTTCATATAGTGTTACAAATTCTGAACTCATTTGTTTATAACTTTCTACTTTTTCTGTTTCATTTATGCTTTCAAAATATTTTATTGCACTTTTTCTTGATGTGCTAACTCTTTCTATAGGTAAATCTTTTTCTACTAATTCTCTCATCTTTTCTTTTATTTCGTTTATTGTTTCATCTGTTATGTTTTCTTTATCTAAATATGTGTAAATTCCTTTGTCTATTGAATGTAATAGTGATACGTTTGTTTCTGCACCATATAATTCTTTTATTGCTGTTATGTAAAGGTATTTTAAGCCACTTCTATATATTTTTCTTCCTATTCGGTCTTTTGTTCTTATTAAAGTTAGTTCTGTGTCTTTTGTTAGTTCATGTGAAAGTTCTACTACTTCTCCGTTTATTGTAGCAGCTATTACGTCTTCTGTATTTTCTACTTGCTTTAATAATTCTTTTATTGTAGAATTTTCTTTTATTATAAATTTATCTATATTTTTTATTGTTATTATTATATTTTCTTTCACCTTTTGCCACCTTCTATTCTAATAGTATTTTATCATAGATCTATATTTTAAAAAAGTCATAATTTGTAATAAATGTTTTTTAATTTTTTTGAATATTTTTGTGTTTTTTTACCTAATATAGTTTTAGGTGATTGATTTGAATATTATTCCTACTGTTATTGAAAAAAGTAGTACTGGTGAAAAAGCGTATGATTTGTATTCTAGACTTTTACAAGATAATATTATTTTGCTTGATGGCGAAATTACTGATGATAAGGCCAATATTATTATTGCTGAACTTTTATATTTGAATAGTCAAAATAGTGATGATATTTATATGTATATTAATAGTCCTGGTGGTAGTGTTACTGCAGGAATGGCTATTTATGATACTATGAATTTTATTGATAATGATGTGTGTACTATATGTGTTGGTATGTGTGCTTCTATGGCTGCTTTCTTGCTTTCAAGTGGTACTAAAGGTAAAAGGTATGCACTTTTGAATAGTGAGGTTATGATTCATCAACCTATTGGTGGTGCTCAAGGGCAAGCTACTGAAATTCAAATTGCTGCTGAACGTATTTTGAAACTTAAAGATAAAATGAATAGGTTACTTAGCAGTAATACTAAACAAAGTTTATCTAAAATTAAGAGGGATACTGAAAGAGATTATTTTATGGATGCTGATGAGGCCTTAGATTATGGTATTGTTGATGAAATTTTGTCAAAGAAAAATAGTGACTAATCTTTGTTCACTATTTCACTTATTTTTCTAAATCTATGATTTATTCCACTTTTTGTTATTGGTTTTCCTGTTTCACTGCTTATTATTTCTGCTAGTTCTTGCATTGAACTTTCAGGATATTTTTCTTTATATATGCATATGTCTTTTATTCTGTCATCTAAAAGATCAAAATCCACTTTTTCTTTTAGTTTTTTTATGTTTTCTAATTGTACGTTTGATGTGTTTATTATTTTTTCTATGTTTGCTTGTTCACAGTTGTTTAATCTGTTGGTCATGTTTTTATGGTCTCTATATATTCTTATATCTTCATAATAAAATAATGAGTTTGTCGCGTTTAGTAGTTTTATGAAATCACTTATACTTTCTGCTTCTTTTATATATACCATGTAATGTTTTTCTCTTTTTAATATTCTGCTGTTATAATTTAATGATTTTAGTAGTGATGAAATATAATTTGCTGCTTTTTTGTTGCGTATTATAAATTCTGCGTGATATCTTGATGTTTTTGGATCGTTTATACTTCCACATATCATAAAAGCCCCTCGAAGATATGCTTTTTTTTCTTCTTCTGTATCAATTAGATAATTTTTTGGACTGTGCAATCTTTTTCCGTTTTCATCTGTTATACTTAGATCTTTTAAAATGAAATCTTTTTTTTCGTTTATTAGTATTTCTATTAAATATTTTTTTCCAAGTCTATTAATTTTGCTTTTGGTCATTATTGGATTAATCGCGTATGTTTCTTTTATCAATGTATATATTCTTCTTGATACACCTATGTTTTCTGTATAAACTTTTATATCTTTTTTTCCTATTTCTGCTTCAATATTAAGAATGGCCGATAGTTCGGCCATGTTTTCTTCTAGTGTGTAATAGTTATTAATTATTTCATTTTTTATATTTGTTGTGTATGACATTCTACCACCTACTTGGGAAATATAAGTAATTTCTAGGATTTTGTGGTTGTATGTTAGTCCATCCTGTGTTAATTTCAAAGTGTAGGTGTGCCCCTGTTGTACATGCGTCATATCCGCCTTGTCTTTTGCCGGTCCATCCTCCACCACTATATCCAATTATTGTGTTTATTGTTACTGTGTCCCCTGTTGAAACTTCTATTGATGATAAGTGTAAGTATCTAGTTGTGTATTCTTTTCCATCTATTAGGTGTTTAACGTAAACTATGTTTCCACCACAACTTGCTTTTCTAACTATTGTTCCTACTGTACCAGATGCAGCGGCATATACTGGGTTCCAGTCTGCTAATGCTATATCTATTCCTTTATGGTATACATACCCCGCTCCTGTTAATGGGTCTACTCTATAACCGAATTCGCTTGTTACGATACCTGTTTTTACAGGTAAATAGAATCCTGAAGCATATGGGACTCCTAAACATACTGTTATATCTTCATCCATTTCACAACCAGCATTTCTAAGATATTCTATTTCTTCTTCTAGCCCTTTTACTTGTGCTTCCTTATCTGTATATATGTCTGATAAATCTTCTATTTCTACATTTATCTGCGCAAGTAATTTGTTTTGCTCAGCTATTGCTTTTTCTTCGTTTTTTGTTTCTATTTCTAGTTGTTTTTGTTCTTCTTCTAGTTTGACAATTAATTCGTTCATTTCTACAATTAATTCGTCGTTATGGTTACTTAGTTGCTCCACTATTGCTGTTCTAAATATGAAATCTGTGAAATCTGTCGCACCAAATACGTATTCTAAATATACGTTTTCTCCATTTGTAATTTGTAAAAATGACAATAGTTCTTTTATTTCTTGCTCTTTTTCTTCTATTGTTTTTTGCGTATCTTCTATTTCTTTTTTTGCTTCTTGTATTCTTAAACTGTATTTTTCTATATTTGCATATTTTTCAGCAATTTCTTGTTCTTTTTCTTTTGCCCTTGCTTGTGCTTCTGCTCTTTCTTCATCATAGTTTTCTAATTCTTTTATCATGCCTTCTACTTCTGTTATATAATCTCTTAATGTTTTAGCTTCAATGTTTCTAAGTGGTATTGTTAATGCAACTACCATTGCTACTATAATGAAACTTATTTTTTTTCTCATTATATTTTTAAATACCTCCTTACTGCTCGATAACTACCTAATGCTCCTACTACTACACCTATTGCTATTACAAAAAATATTATGTTAAATATGATTAAATCTGGATTTACTAATTTTATTATTGGTGTAAATAATTGTCCATTAAATCTTTCGTATAAGTACATGTATCCATAGCAACACGCTATGATTGGTATTATGCTTCCTAATGCTCCTAGTAAAAGTCCTTCAAAGAAGAATGGTATTTTTATGAATGAGTTTGATGCACCAACTAGTCTCATTATTTCTATTTGTCTTTTTCTTGTTTGTATTGTTATTTTTATTGTATTGCTTATTAAGAATGCTGTCACTAATACTAGTCCAATAACTACTATATATGTTATGTTTTTTACTACATCAAATACGTTAACTAGGTCTTCTACCATTCCTTCACCGTATTTTACTATGGAAACACCCTCGATATTTTCTATCTCTTCTGCAGTTTTTCCGATTGTTTCAATGTTTTCAACTTTCACTAGATATGTGTCTTGTAATGGGTTTGTTTCTTCAGTGTATTGGTTAAGTATGTTTTCTAAATCTGCATTTTCTTCTTTCATTTCGTCTATTAGTTGTTGTTTTGATTGAAATTCTATGCTTGCAATATTATTTAGATTAGTTATTTTTGTTTTTATTTCATCTATTTGTTCTTGTGTCACTTCTTTATCTAAGAAAGCTACTATTGTTACATCTTTTTCTATATCGCTTGTGAAACTGTTGACGTTATATGATAGTATTACTGATACTGCTACTAATATTAGAGTTATTGCTATACATGAAATGCTAGCTATACTAAGTGATGCATTTCTAAATACGCTTTTGAATGCCTCTTCTATTGAATGAAAAAATATTCTAATCTTTTTCATTAAAGTATCCCCCTTTCTCTTTGTCGCTTACGAGTATTCCTTTTTCTATTGTTATAACTCTTTTTCTATATTTGTTTACTATTTCTTTGTCGTGTGTTGCCATTATTACTGTTGTTCCTTCTTCGTTAATTTTGTTTATTATTTCCATTATTTCTAGTGATGTCTTTGGGTCTAGATTTCCAGTTGGCTCATCACATATTAATATTTTTGGTTCGTTCACTATTGCTCTTGCTATTGAAACACGTTGTTGCTCACCACCAGATAGTTGATCTGGATAACTTTTAAATTTTTCTTTTAATCCAACTTTTTCTAATGCTTTCATTACTTTTTGTCTTACTTCATCTGATCTTAATCCATATATTTCTAGTGCGAAAGCAACATTTTCATATACTGTAAGATTAGGTAATAATTTGTAATCTTGAAATACTATTCCTAGTTTTCTTCTTAATTTGTATACTTTTCGATTTTTTAATTTTGCTACGTTTATTCCTCCTACAAAAACTCCGCCTTTGCTTGGTTTTTCTTGTCTATATAATAATTTTATAAGCGTACTTTTTCCTGATGCTGTTTTACCTATTACAAATACAAATTCTCCTTTTGAAATTTCTATGCTCACATCGCACAATGCAGTAACGCCATTAGAATATTGTTTATATACATTTTTTAACTCTATTAAATTCATTTATACCTCCACTTCAATTATACTTTATCTTTTTTTTATTTTTATTGGTAATTTTTTCTTTTTCTTTGTTCCTCCAAATACTTCATAGCAATCACTTACTATTATGAATGCGTATGGATCTATTTCTTTTATCTCTTCTTTGACTTTATAATAATTATCTGTCCTTACAATACACATTATTATGTCATGATTTTTGTTTGTATATCCACCTTTTCCATTTAGTAGTGTTATGCCACTTTCTACACTTTTTATTAAATATTTTTTCACTTCGTCTTCTTTTGTTGTGTTTATTAATAGCATTTTGCTATCTGATATTCCAAGTAATATTTTGTCTACTAGTAATGATTCGATATATTTTATTATTATTGCGCTTATTAGCATTTCAAAGCCAAATATATATGTACCAAAAATTATGATTAATCCATTTATATATAAACCTGTTTGCCCTACAGGTTTTTTGAATCTTTCGTTGAAAATGCTTACTAATACATCTGTCCCACCTGAGGTAAAGTTTACTTTATATACTATTCCTGCGCCTACACCCATTGTTACACCTGCACATAGTACATAGAAAACTGAGTTATCAAAGTTTAATTTTATTATCTCACTTATGTTTCCAGTTAAGTATACTGCAGTGGTAAATGTTATCGCTCCAATTATATTGTAAACTGATTTTTTGGGGCCTAATACTGCAATGCTCAGTACAATTAGAAATATGTTTCCTATCAATATAAACACATTTGGGCTTATTGGCGTTATTTCTCCAAATATTATTGATAAACCTGTTACGCCACCTGTTACGTAATTGTTTGGAACGTAAAATAAATTGTAAGAAATAGCCATTATAGTTAAACCTATAATGCATATAAAGTATCTATATAAAAAATCGCTTATTTTTCTGCGTATAGTTTTCATATTTTCTTTACCTTTCTTGTAGTATTATATCATGAGTAGTTTATTTTGTAAAATGGACATATTTATTACTAACTAAGGTTTGACACATACTTTTTTCATAAGTATACTTATATATTATAGAGGTAAGTATGAAGAAGATTTTTTTAAAAACGTTTTTTATTCTATTTTTATTTATACCATTTTTAGTGAGCGCTCTTGAAAGTCCTGATTTATATTCTAAATATTATGGTATTTATGATTTAACTGATGATAAAATGCTGTTTTCTTTAAATAGTGATGTTGAAACTGAAATTGCTTCTTTAACTAAAATTATGACTGTTTTAGTTGCTATTGAAAATGTTAGTGATTTAGATGAATCTGTAACTATTACAAGTAAAATTTTGAATACTGTTAGTTGGGATGCGTCTGTCGCTGGTTTAGAAGTCGGTGATGTTGTTACTTATAGAGATTTATTATATGCGGCTATGCTTCCATCTGGCGCGGATGCTACTAATGCTCTTGCAATTTCTATCGCTGGATCTATAGATGGTTATGTTGAACTGATGAATGCTAAAGCTAAAAGTTTAGGTCTTAATAGTACTCATTATGAAAATGTAACGGGGCTTGATGAAGATAATCATTATAGTAGTGTTGATGACGTTATTAAGTTGTTGAAATATTCTTTGAATAATGAAATTTTCAAAGAAATTTATACTACTAGGAATTATACTTTAACTAATGGATTGAAAGTTAGTGCTTCTGTTAATTTTTATAATAAAATTATGGATTTGGATACTTCTCTTATTTTGGGAAGTAAAACTGGTTTTACTGATGATGCTGGTTATTGTATTAGTATTTATTTTAAATCTGATGATCATGATTTGATTGCAGTTACTCTTAATGCACCTAGGGTTAATGATAATTATTATAATGTTAGTGATGCTGTTGATATAATTGATTTTGTAAATGATAATTTTGGCTATCAATCTGTATTAAATAAGAATGAACCGATTACTTCAATTCCTGTTTATTATAGTGATATTAATGAGTATGATATAGTTACTAAGGATGCAATTAAGGTTTTTTTGCCTGATGATTTTGATGAAGAAATGATTTCTTTTAAGTATAATGGTTTAAATGAAATTAGTTATAAAAATAATGTTAATGATAAACTTGGTACAGTGGATGTTTATTATGATGATGTTCTTTTAACTTCTGTCGATGTATTTTTGCTAAGTGAAATTAATGCTAATTATTTTAAAGTTGCTTGGAAATATAAATGGTATAT
Source organism: uncultured Bacilli bacterium (assembly GCA_944350305.1). Classification (GTDB taxonomy): domain Bacteria; phylum Bacillota_I; class Bacilli_A; order RF39; family UBA660; genus CALVVN01. The sequence continues at coordinate 15,102 of CALVOO010000002.1, read as the reverse complement.
TTTACTTGCTATTGCAATTTTGTATTTTATATTTGTTTTAAAGAAGAAAACTCGTAAAAGAAAAAAAGTTCATAGAACTTTTAGTCGTTAATAAATAGGTCATTTGATTTAAACTCTGGGTCACATGTGTAATTTATTTTTAGTTGTTTTAGTGGTTTTGCGTCTCCGTTTGTTAATATGTAAGTTGCATGTGCTTCACAGTTGTTTAGTTTGTTTAAACTTTCTAGCATTTTTGCTATTATTGGGTTTGTTGCAGCGTTTATTGAAAGTGCTAATAATATTTCTTGTAAGTTTAAGACTTCGTTTTTGTGAAACAAGTCTTTTTTAATTTTTAACATTGGTTCGATTACTAGTGGAGATATAATGTATACATCTTCATCTAAGTTTGTTATGTATTTAAGCGCGTTTATAAGCGTGCTTGCTGGAGCACTCATAATGTTCGTTGTTCTTCCTGTTATGATTGTACCATCTTCTAATTCTATTGCCATTGAATGAGACTTTTTTTCTTCTTGCTTTTTGTGAGCATATTTAACTACTTTCCTTTTGTTTACATCTATGTTAAGTTCATTCATTAGTATTTTTATTCTTTCTGTAACTTCAATAGGTTGTTCTCCCATTTTGTATGAAACTAAACTTTTATAGTATCTTCTAATTATTTCGTCAACACAAGCATTTATTATTACTTTTTCGTTCGTTATTGCAAAGCCTATCATGTTAATACCCATGTCTGTAGGACTGTGGTAAATTTCTTCTTTTGTTATTTCTTTTAATATTTTTCTTAAAATTGGAAATGTTTCTATGTCTCTATTGTAGTTAACTGCTGTTTCGCCGTAATGTTCTAGATGAAATGAATCTATCATATTTACATCTTTTAAATCGGCCGTTGCTACTTCATATGCAATGTTGACTGGATGTTTTAGTGGTAAATTCCATACTGGAAATGTTTCAAATTTTGCATATCCAGCTTTGTTTTTTCTTTTATATTCATGATAAAGCTGTGATAAGCAGGTCGCTAATTTTCCACTACCTGGCCCTGGTGCGGTAACTACGACTAGTGGTTTTTCTGTTTCTATGTATTCATTTTTTCCGTATCCGTTTTCGCTTACGACTTTTTCTATATCACCTGGGTATCCTTCTGTGTAACTATGCATATATACTTTTATTCCGTTAAATTCTAATTTGTTTTTTAGATTAATAGCTGAATTTTCATTTTCAAATAATGTTATTACAACAGAATTTACTTTTAATTCATTTTTTCTTATGTTATCAATTATTCTCATTACATCTTTGTCATATGTTATATCATAGTCTGCTCGCATTTTTCTTTTTTCTATATCTTTTGCACTTATGCAAATAATTACTTCTGTTTTATCTTTTAATTCTTTTAATATTTCTATTTTACTGTTGTATTTAAAACCTGGCAGAATTCTTGATGCATGTAAGTCATCAAATAGTTTTCCTCCAATCTCTAAATATAATTTGTTGCTAAATTTTTTTAATCTTTTGTTTATTTCTTCTTTTGTTAACTCTCTATATTTTTTATCATCAAACCCTATTTTTTTCATTTTTACCTCTTTAGATATCCTTCTATAAATATTTCTATATCACCATCTAATACTTTGTCTACATTAGAGGTTTCTATATTTGTTCTTAGGTCTTTTACAAGTGAATATGGATGCATTACATAATTTCTTATTTGACTTCCAAAGTTTACATCCATTACTGACCCTTTTAATTCGCTTAGTTGTTTATCTACTTTTTCTCTTTCTATTATATATAGTTTTTGTTTTAGTATGTCTATTGCTTTTTCTTTATTTTGAATTTGACTTCTTTCATTTTGACAGGTCACTACAATACCAGTTGGTAAATGTGTTATTCTTACTGCTGAGTCTGTGGTATTAACGCTTTGTCCTCCAGCTCCGCTACTTCTGTAGACGTCTATTTTTAAGTCTTTTTCTTGTATGTCTATTTCTATATTTGTGTTTATTTCTGGTGTTACTAGAACTGAAGCAAACGATGTATGCCTTCTTTTGTTTGAGTCAAATGGGCTTATTCTAACTAATCTGTGAACTCCTGTTTCGCTTTTTAAGTATCCATATACATTTGAACCTTTTATCTTAAATGTTACTCCTTTGATTCCAACTTCCTCTCCTGGCTGTTCGCTTATTATTTCGTATTTGTATCCTTTTTTTTCAAAATATCTAATATACATTCTTTTTATCATGTTAGCCCAATCGTTGGACTCTGTTCCGCCTGCGCCTGAATGTATTTCCATGTAAGCATTATTATGGTCAAATTCTCCGTTCAGTAATACTTCTAATTCTAGCTTTTCAATTTTAGTTTTTATTTCATCGATGCTTTGCTTTAAATCATTTAACATTTCTTCATCTAGTTCTATTTCTGTAAATTCAATCATGCCTTTTGTTTCTTCTTTTAATTTTGTTATTTCTTCAATAGATTTTTTTGTATTACTAATTTCACTCATTATATCTTGTGAGTCTTTTCTCATCCAAAAATCAGGTTCTTCTGATTCTTTTTCTAATTTTTTTAATTTTTCTACTTGGCCATCAACGTCAAAGTGACCTCCATATTGTTTCTATTTCTTTATTTAATTTTAATAAATCATTCTTTGCTTCTTCCATATTACTCTCCTTTGATTATATCAACTATGTCACCATTGTTTAATAAAAATGCGTTCCCTTCGTCAGTGTCTAGATGTAATTCAAATGTGTATGTGTCTTTCGACTTTATTTTTACATTGTTTATGATTCCACCTTTTATCCCATCTATTTTTATTTTTACTACTTCGCCATTTTGTAAACCGTATTGTTCTAGTTCGTTTGTATTTATATGTATATGTCTTTCGGCAATTATTGTGCTTTCTTTTGCAATGACGCTTCCTTTTGGTCCGACTATTTCTACTGTTTCTGCCCCCAATAAGTCACCACTTTCTCTAACTGGTGGATTAATCCCTAATTTGTAAGCATCTGTCCTACTTATTTCTACTTGCGTATAATTTCTAATAGGGCCTAAAACTCTTACGTTATCTATTGTTGCTTTGTCTGTTTTTATGCTTACTGTTTCGAATGATGCATATTCTCCTATTTGGCTAATTTTATTTCTTATTGATAATTCGTAATTTTCACCAAACAGTTTGTCTAAATCTTCTTGTTTTAAATGTACGTGTCTATTACTTATTCCAACTTTAATTTTCATGTTATCACCTATTTTTTATTATAACATTATATAAACATATTTTTAAAGATTAAGCATATATTTTTTTAGAAAAGGAGTGATTTTATGAATGGAAGTTATTATAAAAATGCCATGTATAACGCAGATTTTGATCATATGAGGCCTGCAGATAACTTTGGTAATGATGATTTGCCTATGGAACAAAGTTATATTGAAAATATTTTGAGACTAAATAAAGGCAAAAAAGTTAATGTTTATATGTCATATAGCGATTCTGTAGAGTGGCGTGATAAAATGTATACTGGTATTATTGAACAAGCTGGACGTGATCATTTAATTATTAGTGATCCATCTACTGGTAAGTGGTATTTGCTTTTGATGATTTATTTGGATTATGTAGAGTTTAATGAAAAAATAAATTATAAATTATAAGCTGTATTTTTGATTAATTTTATGATAGAATAACAATATAAGGAGTAAAATATGTATATATTAGAAGTTTTATTAGTTTTGGCAATTGTTACTTTGATATTTTGTGTAATAGCATTGTTTGTTGTCATTAATTATAATTCTATTGTTGAAGTTCTATATAAAGTTAATGTTAGTGAGAATAAGATAACTGAAACTTTAAAAAATAAGCAAGATTTGTTAAGTCGTGCGATTAATATTATTGAAAAACAGTTAAAAATTGATACAAAAGTTTTTGATGAATTTAAAAAAATTAATAGTAATAATTTAAGAAATAATGAAAAGGATTTGATTTTAAATAGTACTTTCAATGAAGTGAAAAGGATATCTGAAGACTATGATGAGCTTGATAAGGTAAAAAGTTATTCTGGAATTATTAAGGATATCGAAGAATGTGATTGTTTATTAGGTGGAGTTAAAACTATGAATAATAAGTATGTTGCTATTTATAATAAATATTTAAAGGCATTCCCTAAAAATATTATTTCTAAGTTTAAAAGATTTAAATCTAAGAGTTTGTATGATTTAGAATTCAAAAAAGAAGCAGAGATTACAATTTAAAATCTACTTCTTTTATTTTGTTTGCTTTTAAAAATTGATTTGTTTTTGAAAATGGTTTGCTTCCAAAAAATCCATTATATGCTGATAGTGGTGATGGATGTGCACTTTCTATTATTAGATGTTTAGAATTTGTAATAAATGTCTTTTTGCTTCTAGCAAATGATCCCCATAATATAAAGACTATTGGTGTATTTTTTTGGTTTAATATCTTTATTATATGGTCTGTTAGTAATTGCCATCCATAATCTTTATGTGAAAGTGGTTTATTTTTTTCTACTGTTAAAATGCTGTTTAAAAGTAGTACTCCTTCTTTTGCCCATTTTGTTAAATCTCCATTTTCTGAAATTGGTATGTCTAAATCGTCTTTTAATTCTTTAAATATGTTTTGTAAACTGGGCGGCTTGGCAATTCCTTTTTGTACTGAAAATGAAAGTCCATGGGCTTGTCCTTCGCCATGATACGGGTCTTGGCCAATTATTACAACTTTTACTTTTTCATAGGGGGTCATTTTAAGTGCATTAAAAATATTTTCATATGCTGGATAACATGTTTTTGTTTTGTATTCGTGTTCTATTTTTTCCATAAATTTTTTAAATCCTGGACTTTCCCATATTACTTTTAATTTGTTATCCCAATCGTTACCTATCATTTACCTCTCCTTTTAATTTATTAATTGCATATCCGTTTAGTACTATTATTATAAACAGGATGCTATCTATTAGCAACCATATTATGCTATTTCGCACTATTAGTCCTATTATGCTTGATAATAGCATTGTTATTTTTATCGCAATAATCATTATTTTGTTATTTGTAAAATGTTTTGTGATACTTTCTCCCATATAAAATCCACTTAGTATAGTTGTTATCGAAAATAAAATTATTTCCATTATTAATAATATAATTCCAAGGTTCCCTAAATGGTAATTAAAAACGTTTAATAATAATTCGTTATAGGAATTAAATGTTGTTAAATTGTGCTCTTTATATATAAGTATTACATATGCTGTTAAAGTACAAATTACAAAGCTTATAAAGTACATTCCTAGTACTTGCGTATATGCTACTGACTCGCTTTTTTCGTTGCTTATTCCACTTGCTACAGCAGTTGTCCCTATTAGTAATTCGCTCTGAAAAATGCTTCTTTTTATACCTATAATTAATCCTATAGCTATTCCTTTGTAACTAAATGCTTCAAATATTATTTGTTTTGTGATTTCTATAATTATGTTATAGTTATTTATTATTATTGTTAGTCCTAAAATTATGTATATTAAACACATTAAAGGTACTATTTTGTTTAAAATTTTTAACATTTCTTTTGTGTTTAATATGATTGTTATGACTAAAAAAATAATCGAAATTATTATTACATAAATATTATTATGCATTATTTCTACTATTGTGTTAGTTTGTATCATTAAAAAAAAGTGTGAATAAGCCGCTATTAAAAGTATCGTTATAAATGTTGCTAGTTTGTTTTTATTTAATCCTTTTTTTATGTAAAAATAAGGTCCACTTATGTTGTTTTTCTTGTCTTTATATTTGTTCCCTAAATAACTTTCTGCATATATTATACTTGAAAAAATTATTGTGAATATCCAAATCCAAAATAATGCCCCTGCTCCGCCTATTAGTATGCTTGATGCTGTTCCTATTATTGAGCCCACACCTATTTTTGTGCCTAGTGACATAAAAAGTCCGTCTTTATCAATTTTTTTTGATATTTTTTTTATTTTGAAATTGTTGAAGTTTATTCGTTGCGCTATTCGCACTCCCAAACGTGATAAGAGTATAATAGTTATTAGCCACATTATTTTTAACATATTAAATTATATGTTAAATTGTTTCTAATTATGTTTTATTAATAATTTTCTTTTTCTATTGTGTCCATTATGTATGGTGCAATTTGTATCTTTCTTGATACTATATCCTTTAATTCGATTCCCTCATAGATTTCTTCCAAACTAAAACTGTTTTTTATTATTTCTTCACTTGTTGTGTTATATAGACAATATGATGTATTTTCAAATATGTTGGTAACAAATAATGTTAGTACTTTATATTTTTCTTTTGTTGCTACTTCATCAAGATATTTAATTAAGTTATTTTTTTTGTTTTTGATCATATCTATATCAGCAGTAAATATTTTTCTATTTCCTATCATGCATTTGTTTATTTTGTACGACTTGAAATCTTTATATAATATGTCTTTTTTTGAAAGCCTGCTTATGCTCATACCACTTTTTAATAACTCAATACCGTATTTTTTGTATTTTATTTTTGATATTTTTGATAGATTTATTAATGCAATTTTATCTCTTGCTGTTGTAGTCGGTGATGTTAATAACAGTGTGTCTGATATTATTGCTGAAGCCATTATTCCTGCAATGTCTTTAGGAATTTTTACATTATTTTCTTTGTATAATTCGTAGATTATTGTATTTACACTCCCTACTCTTGCGTTTCTGAAATTAATTGGCTTTTTTGTATTTATATTTCCTATGTTATGATGATCAATTATTTCAATTATTTCTGCTTCTTCTAATCCTTCAACACTTTGTGATGAATTGTTATGATCGACTAATATTACTTGCTTTTTTTGTACTTCGTTACAATCTGTTAATGTTAATAATCCTAAGCATTCTTTTTTACTGTTAAGTATAGGATAATTTGTGTGTTTAAATTTTTTACTTTCATCTAAAAAATCTGATAAATAATCAAGTTCATTAAATGTTATTGATTCTTCTTTTCTTATAATGTTTTTAATGTAATTTGAAAATGAGATTGTTTTTCCAACTTCATATGAATTTAATGGTGTTGATATGATATTGACTTTATTTTTTTTGGCTTTGTTTAATATTTCTTTTGTTAATTCTACTCCTGCAATATTTATAATTAGTTTTACTTTACTCTCTATCGCATATTCTATAATTTCTCTTCTGTCACCTACAACTAATATGTAAGAGTTATCTAAAATAATTTTTTTCATAAAGGTTTCTTTTGCGTAGCTTGCTACAAGTACTTTACCTGATATTTCCTTTTCATATTTTAAGATTTCTTTACCATTTAAAATATTTAATAAATTTGAGTAACTGGTATCTATTTTGTGATAATCACCATTAATTATTTCTCGTGATAATTCTTTTAACGATACATAACCATAATATTTATTTTTGTTCTCAACTACAGGAATTCCAGTTAATGAATAATTGTTCATGTAATCAAAAGCTTCTTTTATAGACTTGTTTTTGTCTATATAGTATCCTTTATGGTAGGATACATCTTTTATTTGTAGTTTAACATCATTTAAATGGTATGGGTTTTTTATATTAAAATAATTTAGAGCATATTTAGTTTCTGAATTTAGTTCTCCAAGTGTAGCCGCAATTGCATTTATTCCTAGCTTATTTTTTAAATGTGATAAAGCAATTGATGCAACTATTGAATCTGTATCTGGATTTTTGTGTCCAAATATATATATTATTTTATCGTTCATAATGATCACCTCTGTTAAAATACACGATAAATATTATCATGTTTTATAAAAAAAATGAAGTATTTTATTCTTGATTTTCTTTAAATTGTATTGTTTTATGTAAATAAATCGTACACTATATATTTTTTGTATATATTTTTATTTTAAATTTGATATATTTATATTGGAAGGAGGTTTGTAGGATTATTAATGATTAATATAAAAACTGACTCTAGAAAAGTTGTAAAAGGTGATACTTTTGTAGCTATAAAGGGGTATACAGTTGATGGCCACGATTTTATTGAATCCGCAATTAGTAATGGAGCTGTAAAAATTATTTGTGAACATGGCGATTATTCTGTACCAACTCTAAGAGTTAAAAACACCACCAAATATTTAGCTGAATATTTAAAAGATAATTATAGTAAAAATTTGGAAAAACTAAAAATTATAGGCATAACTGGTACCAATGGCAAAACTACTACTTGCTATTTATTATATAATGCCTTATTAAATTTAAATAGAAAAGTTGCTTATATAGGAACTATTGGATTTCATTTGAATGGAAAAATGGTTAAAGAACTCCCTAATACAACTCCTGACGTTTTAGAAATGTATAATTTGTTGTATGAGTGCATTGATAATGGTGTGGAATTTGTTGTTATGGAAGTTAGTAGTCATGCACTATCTTTGAATAGATTATGCGGAATAAGTTTCGATGTGGCCTTGTTTACCAATTTGACTAAAGATCACCTGGATTATCATAAAACTCTTGATGCTTATTCAGATGCAAAGCATATTTTGTTTACAAAATTGAAAAATAATAAAATTGCTATTATTAATAATGATGCAAATTATAAAGAAAAGATGTTTGTCGACGGTAATAATAATATTACTTATGGTTTTAGTGATAGTGATTATACTGTTACTTATTTCGAAACTAATAGCAAATTTACTAAATTTAAATTCGAACATAATAGTTCGGAATATACTGTAGTTTCAACTTTGTCCGGTAAGCATAATGTATATAATGTTTTATCTATGCTAATAATTTTATTTGAATTAAAATTTGATGTTACTAGTGTTTTAAAGATCATTTCAGATCTTAAAGCACCAAGCGGTAGAATGGAAAAATATTACTATAAAGGCAATACTGTTATTATCGATTATGCACATACTCCTGATGCAGAATTTAATATCATAACTGCTACCAAGGAATTTGCTAAAGGGAAAATTATTACCTTGATTGGTTGTGGAGGTGATAGGGATAAAACTAAAAGGCCAGAAATGGCTAGGATCGCTACTCAATTATCTGATTTTTCTATATTTACAAGTGATAATCCAAGAACCGAAAATCCGCAGGATATATTAAATGATATGATAAAGGGTATTTCAAATAATAAATATATTGAAATTATAGATAGGAAAGATGCCATTAAATATGGAATAGATATGCTTAAAGAAAATGATATTTTACTTATTCTTGGTAAAGGTCATGAGGACTACCAAATTGTTGGACATGAAAAAATACACTTGAGTGATAAGGAAATTGCTAAAAATTATATAGATTATAAATTAAAAAATAACGTACACCCATAATGAAATTATCTTGATTTTAGTATTAAATAAAAAAAGAGATTGCCTTCTCTTTTTTATTGCTTTCATTTGTGATATTTTTCATTGTTCATTATTTTCATTATTCTATAAATTTGTTCTAAAAGTATTCCTCGAAATAATCCATGTGGAAAAGTAAACTTGGAAAATGAGATGATTTCATTTGCCTCTTTTTTTACATTATTTGAAAGCCCTTCAGAACCTCCAATAATTAAACATATCGTTGATTTTCCATTTTTAAATTGGTTTTCTATTTTTTCTTTAAAACTCATTGTGTCTAATTCTTTTCCTTTTATATCAAGTACTATTTTATAATCATATTTTTTTATGTGTTTCAATACTAAATTTTCTTCTTCTAATATGTTACTATCTTTTAATTCAACTATTTCTAATTTATGATACTTGTTTATCCTTTTTTTGTAATCATTGCACATTTTAATTAAATATTCTTCTTTAAGTTTTCCTATACAAATAATTGTTATCATTTTATTATCACCATTTCACGTTGATTGGCACATTCTATGTTATTAAAAGTTATTTCATTTTCTTTTAATATTTTCATTGTTGTCTCTAATGCTATTTTTGGGTCGTTGTTAGTTTCACTTAAATGTATTAATATTACTTTTTTTGTATTTTCTCCTATAATTTTTGACAAATAAGTACCACAAAATTCGTTTGATAAGTGTCCCTTATCACTAAGTATTCTTCTTTGTAAATGTGGTGGATATGGTCCATTTATTAGTAATTCTGTGTCATGGTTGCTTTCAATTAGATAGTATGTTTTATTCTTTATTTTTGGTAATAATTTGTGATTTATATACCCAGTGTCGGCTATGTATACTATTGATTCTTCGTTACTTTCCATTAAAAATCCTACTGGATCAACTGCATCATGAGAAAGTTGTAAAATTGTTATTTTAATTCCATCTATATCTTGCTCTTCTTCAAGAAATTGTACCTTGTTGTATTCATGTTCTTCATATAATGTGTTGTAAAGTTTTTCTTTTACTAAAAGTAGTGGTTTTACTCTTTTTAAAAATACGTTTAAGCCATATATATGATCGGTGTGTTCATGGGTTAGTAGTAAATAATCTATTTCTTTTGGATCAATTTTAATTTCTTCTAATTTTTCTTTTATGTATTTATAAGAAAACCCAACATCTATTAATATTTTCTTATTATTAATTTCTATTAATGTTGAGTTTCCTTTTGATCCACTTCCTATAATACTTATTTTCATTATTCCATATTATATAGGTCTAACGGATTTATAAATTCTGCTCCGGAACTATATGGATATCCACCTACCCATACACTCAAGTGTAAGTGTGTTCCAGTACTTCTACCAGTTGTTCCCATTCCGCCTATCTGTTGACCTTTTAGTACAGTCGAACCCTTTTTAAGTCCCGCTTGATGAAATGCTAAATGCATATATACTGATATATAACCGTTTTGATGGTCTATATATACATAGTTACCCATAGTACTATTATAACCCATTGATATTACAGCCCCACTTTGGATTGAATAAATTGGTGAACCATGTCCAGTACCAGCTATGTCTACACCGTTATGGTAACTTCCCCAACGCCATCCTACTCGTGATGTAATAACATAAGGTTGAATAGTCGGCCATGCCCAATATTCTGGATCTCCAGCATAATTTATACTTAATCCACCTTTAACTATAATTGCATCAACCGCTGGTTTTATAGTTTCTGAACTAATTCTAACTGCGCTTAAATCTTCTCCATTTACTGTTTCAATTTGGAAAGTCGCCTTGTTTTCCCCATTTATTCCTTGTTGTTTTGTATATGTTGTCCCTACTGTCATTTTTTCGTCGTACTCAATTGAAGTATCATAAGGTAATTCTTGTATATTTGTTACTATTCTTTCTACTGCAACACTTATTTTTGGATTAATAAGTCCTATATTTACTTCTGTCCCAGGGAATAATAATTGATATTCACTAACTATATCTGGGTTAGCTATCAAAAATTCTATAGGGTTTAAACTGTTTTTATTTGAAATATCTGTAACTGTATCTCCAGGCATTACTGTATACGTCTTTTGATTTTCCATCGTTCCAAATAATAAATATCTCGTTAAATCGTTAGAATTTGTAAAAATGTATTCATCTGAAGGTATGTATGTTTCTTTTATAGTTATGTCTTCTTTAATATAAATGTCTTTAATTGTTTCTCCTTCATCCACCACTTCTGGCTGACTATTGTTTCTATAAGCCTCTAATGTTTCTTCATCGATAAATGCCTTGATTGTGTTGTCAATTGCCGCGTTTAAATCTTCTTCATGAAGTATGTAAAATGAATCACTTTCTTCATCTGTTTTTATAGTAATTTCATATCCTTCTATTGTAAAATTATCCATATCCTTTATCTTATCGTATATTTCTTCTACTGTATTGATTGATGTATTATATGTACTAACGCTTACTAATTCTAATCCTTCTGGTGGATAAATACTTTCAACTTCATATTCTTTTTTTAATAATTGTTGCTCGTTATCAATTAAATTATACAATTTTTCTTTGTCTTCTATTACTCCAATTATTTTGCCATTTAAATATACTTGGTATACTTCTATTGGGTAATTTTCAAATGTTTCTCTATCAAATCCTAATATAAATATTAGTCCAGACATTAATATTGTAAATATTAATCCTAAACATTTACCTCTTTTAGTCATTACTCTTCCTCACTCTTTTTATAATTTTTAAAACTTAGTGTATTTCTTTCAAACATTAAGTCAACTGTTCCGGTAGATCCACTTCTGTGTTTAGCTATGATTAATTCAATAGGTGATAAATTTGGTCTGTCTTTTGACTTAAAATTGTAATAGTCGTCACAATATAAAAACATCACTATATCAGCATCTTGCTCTATTGAACCACTTTCTTTTAAGTCGCTCATTATTGGTCTTTTATTTTCACGCATTTCAACACTTCTTGATAATTGTGCTAATGCGATAACCGGTACATTTAATTCCATTGCCAATTTTTTTAAATCACGCGAAATTTCACTTACCTCTTGAGTTCTTTGACCACTATATTTATTTGAACTACTTATTAGTTGTAGATAGTCAATTATTATTATATCTAGTCCCACCTCGCTGTTTTTTAATCTTCTACATTTACTTCTTATTTCGCTCACTGTTATACCTGGTGTATCATCAATAAAAATATTAGTATCAGCCAATTCACTTATTGCCTCATTTAATTTTTTCCAATCATTATGTTCTAACCTTCCAGTTCTTAATTTTTGCGCATCTATTTGTCCAACTGATGCAAACATTCTATTTACTATTTGTTCAGCGCCCATTTCTAGATTGAACATTGCTACAGTCTTTTTACTATTAATTGCCATGTTTGTAGCTATATTCGATACTATAGCACTTTTTCCCATTCCAGGTCTTCCAGCAATTATTATTAACTCGTTCTCATGGAAACCTGTTGTTTTATTGTCTAAATCGTAATATCCACTTGGAATTCCAGTAATATCGCTTCCGTTTTTTGCTAACATTTCTATATCTTCTTGTGCTTTTGATATTATGTCTTGTATTCCTCTTATTTCTTTTGTTATACGACTACTATTTATACTTAATATTTGTTTTTCTGCTGTTTCCACTATTTCTGTTAGTTCTTTTTGTTCATTATAACATTCATCTATTATGTTAGTAGATTTTGCAATTAATAGCCTTAATATGTATTTCGTGTATATTATATTTATATAATAGTCTAAGTTCGCCGTTGTTGCTACACTATTTATAACTTCTGTTAGATACTCAATTCCACCTATATTTCCTAATTGCTTGTTTTTCTCAAGTTCATTTGAGACGGTTGTTACATCTACGGCAATATCATTCTTATGTAAATGCTCTAATGTTAAAAATATTGCTTTATTTTTTTCTGAATAAAACATTTCACTATTTAGCTCTTCAACTACTTTATCTAAAGATGATTTGCTTAAAAACGCGCAACCAAGTGTATTCATTTCAGCTTCAATATTATTTGGTTCGCTCCTAGCCATTATCTTTCACCTTCTAAAATAACTTGTAGAATTGCTTTTACTTTTTTGTGTAATAAAATTTCTACGTTATGTGTCCCTAAAGTATTTATTTCGTTTGTTATTTTTATTTTTTTCTTGTCAATATTGATATTTTGATTTTTCAAGTTTTCGCTAATTTGCTTACTACTTATGCTACCAAAAACCTTGTCTTGTTTGCCTGTTTTAACCTTGATTTTACACTTAGTATTTTCTATTTTTTTCTTAATCTCATTGGCTAATTTTATTTCATTATTTTCTTGTTCCTGTTTAGCATTTTGCTCTTTTTTTAAAATATCTTGACTTTTTGATGTATATAAAACAGCTAAATTATTAGTAACTAGATACTTTCCATAGCCATCCTTAACTTCAAGTATATCGTCTTTTTTGCCTGTTTTTTTTACATCTTTAATGAGTATTATTTTCATAAATCCTCCGTCTGATAATTGTAACATAATAAAAAATATTTGTCAAAAAATAGCGAACATTTCTTTGTTTTTTTACAAATAAAAAATATTATGATTCGCATAATATTTATAAATTTTATAAAATATTTATAATTTTAAGTATATATTTTTAGTATTATATGTTATAATCATAATAGAAAGAGTGAACAAATAAAGATTAATAAATATGTAAGGGTTTTTTTAATCTTAATTTACAACGAATGCTAATTCACTCTTTCCGTGTAGTAAAAATGCCTAAAAATGTTATTTTTACTAACAATTTAATTATACGCCGTATTATTGTTATTGTCAATAACAAACGAGGTTTATTTTAGCATTCTATTTTTGGCGGAGGAATATTGATGAATAAAATATTAAATGAACAAGATAGGCTAAATCAAATAATTGGAAGAAATATTAAATTCTATAGAGAATTATATAATATTAATAATAGCGAAAAAATGACTCAAGCAAAACTAGCCAAACTTATTGGCGTTTCTACACCATTGATTGGATTATTAGAAAGCAATAATACAACTCAAGGAATTAGTACTTATAATTTATATAAAATTAGTAAAGTTTTAAATGTTTCTATTGATAAATTTTACGATACGCCAGTTATAGAAACAATAGTTGATGACTTAAAAAAAGCAAAATAATATCCGATTTTTTGGATTTTATTTTGTTTTATTGTAAAGTTTTTACAAAAGCAAGTGATTTTATATTTTCTTACTTTTATTGTCCGGATATTAATGGATTAATTATCTTTTTATGATTTTAAATTTTTATTTTTTTTACTTTTTTGAATGATTTTTATTGTTTATGTAAAGTCTTTTACACAATTAGGTTTATTAATATAGTTTCACGTAATATGGGATTACTTAATTTTTTATAAATAAATAATTTTTCTCAACTTTCATAAATGAGATTTTCTGCTTGTTCTTTGTTTTTTAATATATCTTTCAAATCTGTTTGTTTGTCAGTCTCCGCCCACATAACAAATCCTTTTTCTATTAAAGGAGACATGACTTTTAAACTCGATTCAAAAAAAGATTTTAAAAATTTATTAACATATTGTTTTTGCTCTTTACTTGCAAGTTTCGTGACGCGTATAGGATAAGATTTTTTCATAATATTTCTTTTATTATAATTTTTCATTATTATATCATGCTCTTTTTTTATATATCCCATCATTTTTTCAATTTTTTTATAAATATATTATAATCCTTATCCATATAATAACCTCCAAATTACTTATAAATATATTATACCATTAATT
>CALVOO010000001.1 GCA_944350305.1 uncultured Bacilli bacterium | reverse complement strand
TTTATATAAAATACGGCTTTTAATCTGAAAAATTAAAAATCCGTATGAAAAACGGACTTTACTCTAAAAATTTACTATATTTTCTTTTTCAATTAGTTTAATAATTTCGTTTGATATTAAATTGTATCCTTCTAACGTTGGAAAGACATTGTTTTTATTTGGTAAATAAGAATCGTGATTTTTAAATATGTGATATATATCTAAATAATAAAAATTTTTGTCAATAATTTCATTAAATTTTAGGTCTATGTAATTGAAAATGCTATCAATAATGGTTGAATTTGTGGATGACATAGGTATAGGATTATAGTATCCAACAAATATAATTGGTGAGTTTGTATACTTTCTTATTGTATTTAATAAATTTTTTATGTCATTAAACATTTCATCAATATATGCAATGATTTTTTGTTTATTACCTATTTTGATGTTATCATTATATTGTTTAAGTTTGTAAAAAAGTTCATCACTACCTATAGAAATAGTTATTATATCAGCTTTTTTTAATAAATGTGTTATAGTTAGGTTTTCTTGTTTTTTTATTGTTTCTACACTGTTTATATCATTTATTAAATCGGTTATTCTGTAATCAGATTTTGTAAAAGTTTTAAAGTTATTATTTGTTTCTTTTTTGCTTGATAAATATTTATAAACGTAATCTGTGTAGCTTTCTCCATATGTTTCTAATGGTGTTTCTCCCTTAGCAATTCCGTCCCCTAATGCTAAATAATTTATTTGTTTTTTTTCTGTGGCGTAATATATTAAGAAAACCATTATTGCACTTATAAAAAAAATTACAAATTTAATGTGTTTCATTTTATCATTTCCTTTGTAATTAATTTTATTTATATTTCTTCTATTTTAGCACCCACTTTTTGTAATTTTAAAACAATATCTTCGTATCCTCTTAAAATATGTTCGGTATTATCAATTATTGTTTCGCCTTTAGCTATTAATCCAGCTAAAACTAAACTAGCACCTCCTCTTAAATCATTTGCATAAACTTCTGTTCCAGTTAGCTTTGTTATCCCTTCTATCTCTAAAATGTTCCCATTATATTTTGTCTTTGCCCCCATTAAATTTAAATATTCTGTATTTTTAAATCTTGAATCGTATATTGTCTCTATTATTTTTGAAGTTCCTTTTGCTTGTGTTAATAGTGTAGTAAAGCATTGCTGAACATCGGTTGGAAAACCTGGATAAACTAGTGTTTTTATATTTACTGGTTTTATGTTTTTCGCTTTGGATATTGTTATTTTATCTTTTTCTGTTTTGTATGATACATTTGCTTCTGTTAATTTATTTAAAACTGCATCTATATGCTCTTTTATGATACCTTCAATTACTAAGTCTTTTCCAGTTAGCGCGCCTGCTATTATATATGTTGCAGCTTCTATTCGGTCAGGGAACACCTCCACTATTCCTTTATCTAAATTTTTTGATCCGACTACTGTAATAGTACTAGTTCCTGCACCTTTAATTTGAACTCCCATGTTTATAAGAAATGAAGCTATATTCACAATCTCAGGCTCTTTAGCTGCATTTTCTATGGTCGTTATTCCCTTTGCTCCAACTGCCGCTAACATAAGATTTATCGTGGCTCCAACACTCGCAAAATCTAAATAGATTTTTGTTCCTATTAATTCTTTTGCTGTTAACGTGTATTTATTTTTTTCTTGTTTAATTTGTACACCTAATTTTTTAAAACCTTTTAAATGTAAATCAATAGGTCTATTTCCTATTTTGCATCCTCCTGGAAACGATATTTCTGCTTTTTTAAATTTTGCTAACATCGCTCCCATATAGTAATATGAAGCTCTCATCATTTGACTTAGTTCTTCAGGTATGGAATGATACTTTATTTTTGATGTATCTATAAACATTGTGTCGTCTTTTACAGATATTTTACAATTTAATAATTCCATTATTTCTATTAAATACTTTATATCGCTTATTTTTGGAACGTTTAATATTGTGCTATTATTTTTGGATAAAATAGCCGCTGGAATAAGTGCCACTGCACTATTTTTAGCACCGCTTATCTTAATATTACCGGTTAATTTATGACCACCTTCTATTTTTAATCTAGACATTTTTATAACCCCCTTATATTCTGTTATTGCTACCAAATATTTTTATTAATTTTGAAACGACTTTTTTTAATTCTTCGCTCACGGACTCTGTAATATATACTGGATCTGTTTCTGTCGGATTATTTTTTAAAAATTCTCTTATCGACTTAGTCCATGCTTGCTTTAGTTCAGTATTTATATTAATTTTCGCTATTCCGTTAGATATACTTTCTTTAAAATTCTCATCACTTAATCCTGATCCACCATGCATAACTAAGGGCGTGTCTATTTTGTTTTTTATTTCTTTTAGTAAATTAAAATTAAGTCTTGGTTCACCTTTGTAAACTCCGTGCACAGTACCAAATGATGGCGCAATTAAATGTGCATTTGTTTCTCTTTTTATTTTTTCTATATCTTCTAAATTTGAATATATAATTCCTTCGTTTCCGTTTTTGCCAATCGTTCCAACTTCACATTCTATAATTGTGTTTGGATTTTCTAGAACTAAACTTTTTGTAATTTTTATATTTTCTTCTAACGTGTATGATGAGTAATCAATCATTATTGAATCAAAACCGGCTTTTATTGCTTTTTCACATGCTTCCTTGCTTTTAGCATGATCTAAATGTAATATTACCGGAATTGTTATATTTAAATCTTCTATTAATCCGTCTACTATGTTTTTTGCAACTTTAAATCCTCCTAGGTGTTTGGCAACTTTTTCACTAACTCCCAATATTACTGGTGATTTTTCTTTTTCGCATTCTTCTAATATGTACCTGGTATATTCAGCATTTATTGTATTGAATTGTGGTATTGCATAACCATTTTTATATGCTTTTATTATTTCATTATATTTGTTCATATTATCTCCCATTTTTAATATATTATCTTAATTTTAATAAGTCAATGCACTCTTTTATTTATTTACATAAAAAGTATATTATTAATGTAAATATTATGATAATTGATATTATTTTTGCGTTTTGTTTTGATTTTTTTGTTATATATTTTCCAAGTAAAAAACCTAACAATGTGAATGTAAAACTAAATATGGAAAAGTACAAACTTGATAATATTATTTTTGATGTTATGTATGTTATTCCTGCTCCGATAAGTAAGCTATCAATTGATACTAAAAATGCAAACGTTATTGATTCAAAAAAACTCATATTTTTTTCGCTAATTTCTTCATTAAATGATTTTATCATTTCAATTAGTATTATTATTAGCGTTAATATGAGAATAAATTTGGAATCTATCGTGTAAGATTTAATTAATATATTTCCTATTAATAACCCTATTAAAGGCATAATAAAATGGAATATTCCTACTATTATTGATGTAGTTATTATTTTTTGTTTTTTTATATTTAGTAGACCGTATGCTACTGATAATGTAAAAGCATCTAAACTTAAACTTATTGCAATTAGAATTATTGTTAGTTGTTCCAAAACTTCTCACCTATTTAAGTATAGTTTTATTTTTTTTATTTATACTTAATTAATTATTTTAGAAATTAAGTTTTTTAGAAAAAAAGTATACTCTACTTCTTCTTTATTGGTATTTTCCATCATGCATAATGGTGGGAATAATACGCACCAGAAGTTGCTTCCTTCTGCATTTCCTATTTCGACTACAAGTGATTCGTAATATCCTTCTTCATATATTTTACCCATGTATTCTTTTTCAGGAAAGTAATTTAGTCCATAATTTATTTTTATTTCTTTATCATAGTTTATATCTTTCTTTGTTAATTCTATGTTTTCTTTTATATTATCTAAATTATTTATTATGTTTGTTCTCGTTTCTTCTATTGTATTTGATTCCATTATTTTTTGTAAATCTTTTTCTACACTTTTTTGTATTTGCTCTTTTGCTTGTATGTCTTCTGCACTGTTGCTGTTTGGTATAATTCTGTATCTTATGGATTCTTCTGGTATATTAATGTATTTTTTTTCTTCTGTGTTATAAATTATAATTAGTGTTACAATTCCTAAAATAATTAATAATTTTTTCATTAAAAAAACCAACCTTTCTATTTCATGTTGGTTTATTTTGTTTTTTTTTATTCATTAAATATAAATAAATATCGTATTTTTTCTGCTAAGTCTTTTTCAAAACTATATTTTAAATTTAATTTTGTTAACTTTTCTTCTAGCATTTCTTTTTGCGTTTCATGTATTTCAATTGCTATGAATCCATCTTTTTTTAGAAATTTGTTATATTCTTTTAGTATCTTTGTTATGTGTTTTGTCCCATATTTTCCACTAAATAATGCTTTTTTTGGTTCATGTTTAACTATTTTTGTAATTTTTTCATTAGAAGGTACATATGGCGGATTTGCGACTATTACGTCATAGTTGTTTTCATTTATGTTTTTAAATAAATCGCTTTTTACAACTTTTATTTTAATATTGTTTATTTTTGCGTTTTCTTTTGCTACTTTAATTGCTTTGTTAGAAATATCACTTGCTACTATATCACTATTTTTAATTTCTTTTTTTAATGTTATTGCTATGCATCCACTACCTGTGCATAAGTCTAATATTTTGATTTTTTTATTTTTGTACTTTTGTTTTATATAATTTATTGTTTTATACGTTAATGTTTCGGTTTCGTATCTTGGTATTAATACGTTTTTGTTAACTTTTATTTTGTTTCCATAAAAGTTTACGTATCCTATTATGTACTGTGATGGATATTGTTTTAGTATTTTATTTATATTTTTTTTCGTGTATTTCCCTGTGTTTTTTAGTTCTTCTATTTCTCTTTTAGAAATTATATCTTCTATTTTAAGCATTTTCTATTTCCATTTTTCTTCTAGTGTCTTCTGTTATTAACGCTTCGATGATTTCGTCAAGGTTTCCTTCCATTACTTTGTCTAGATTCATAACTGAAAAGTTTATTCTGTGATCTGTAACTCTATTTTGTGGATAATTGTATGTTCTTATTTTTTCTGATCTGTCTCCAGTTCCTATTTTTATCTTTCTATTGTTTTCTTCTTTTTCTTCTTGTTCTCTTAGTTTTTGTTCATATAGTCTTGTTTTTAAAATTTGTAATGCTTTTTCTCTATTTTTAATCTGGCTTCTTTCGTTTTGACATGTTACTACTGTATTTGTAGGTAAATGTGTTATTCTTACTGCTGAATCTGTTGTATTAACACTTTGGCCTCCAGCTCCACTACTTCTAAATACATCTATTTTTATGTCGCTTTCTTTTATTTCTACGTCAACTTCTTCTGCTTCTGGCATAACTAATACTGTTGCTGTAGATGTGTGTATTCTTCCTTGACTTTCTGTCACTGGTACTCTTTGTACTCTATGTGAACCGCTTTCGTATTTTAATTTTGAATATACGTTATCACCTTTTAACATGAATTCAACTATTGTAAATCCACCATTGTCACTATGGGATTCGTTTATTATTTCTATTTTCCAATTTTCTTTTTCTGCATATTTTGTATACATTCTATAAAGGTCTCCAGCAAATATGTTGGCTTCATCTCCGCCTGCTGCACCTCTTATTTCTACTATTACATTTTTTCCGTCATTTGGATCTTTTGGTAATAACATAATTGTTAGTTTTTCTGTTAAATCTTCTATTTTTTTTGTTAATTCAGTTATTTCTTCGTTTGCAAAATTTATTGTGTCTTCATCAGTTGTTTCTTTTAACATTTCTTTTGCTGTTTCTAAATCTTCTTTTGCTTGTTTGTATTCTTTGTATTTTTCAATTGTTTCTTCTAATGATGTTTTTTCTTTTGATAATGTTTTCATTTTGTTAAAGTCTGTATATATTTCTTCTTTTAATAATTCTTCACTTAAGTGGTTGTATCTTTCTAATATTATTTCTAATCTATCTTCCATTATAATCACCTTTCTTTGTTTTTATATTAAAATTAAGGCGCTATAATTCATCTTCAAGTTCGTTCTCATCTATAACTACTAAATCTTTTAAATCATCTTCTGTTTCATCATCATCTATATCTTTTGTTTCATCTAAATAGTTTTCTTCTGTTTCTTCTTCTAAATCATTATGTGTTATTTCTTCATCTAGTTCGTCGTCTTCTTCTTGTTCTATTTTAATTGAATGATTTTCTCTTAAATCCCAATATCCTTTATCTAGTTGTATAAATCTTTTTTCTGTTGCTAATAGTGTAAAAAAATCAGCTATTTGTGCTTCATATGCACTCTCTCCTAGGTTTTGTAGTTCACATATTGTTTTAAATAACTCTGTGATTTTCATTTTTTTACCTTTTTCTTTTAAAATTATATATGCTAAATCATCAAATGATAATGTTTCTATTTCTTCTTTTGTTATTGTTTTTAATTTCATTTTTTCTCCTCTCACTTATCTCCTAAAATTATACTTGTATTTTATATAAAATCAAGTATTTTGTTAATCTTTTTTATTATATTCTTTTTTTTATATTATATTAGTTAATTTTACTCATATTTTTATTGTTTTTTTTAATAATAAAAATAGTGATTAATATGAAATATTTTAAGAAATTTTTGTTTGTTGTAAAAATTTTTGTTTTTTTGTTTGTTGTTTTTGTATTTGGTAATGTTTCTCTTTATTTGTATGCTTATATCACCCCTAAAATTGATATAAATTCTAATAGTTCAATTGTTTTTTATGATAATGAAAATAATAGTTTTTTTGAAAGTTCTTCAGATAATAGATGGGTTCCAATTAGCGATATATCTGATTATGTTATTGACGCTACTGTTGCTACTGAAGATAAAAATTTTTATATTCATAAGGGTTTTGATTTTTTAAGAATTGCTAAAGCTATGTATGTTAATTTTAAAAATGGTAATATTTCTCAGGGTGCTTCTACTATTTCTCAACAGTATATTAAAAACTTGTATTTAACTTTCGATAAAACATGGGATAGAAAGATTGAAGAGGCTTTTTTGACTTTAGAATTAGAAACTCATTATTCTAAAAATGAAATTTTGGAGGGTTATTTAAATTCTATAAATTATGGCTCTGGTCAATATGGAATTGAAAATGCTAGTAAATATTATTTTAATAAAAGTGCAAGTAAGTTATCATTGGCAGAAGCTTCTATTCTTGTTGGTATTCCTAAAAATCCTTCTTTGTATAATCCTATATCTAATCTCGAAAAATCTAAGGAACGACAAAAAATAGTTTTAAATAGTATGTTAGAAGAAGGTTATATTACAGAAGAAGAATTAGATATTGCTTTTAATACGGATTTGGTTTTTTACGGACAAGATGATCCTGAAGCCGTTCTAAGTATTAATTATTACAAGGATGCTGTTTTACAAGAGTTGCAATCTATTTCTAGTATTCCTGATTCTTTGATTAAATCAGGTGGTTTGCATGTTTATACTAATTTAGATGTTGGCGCACAAAAAAAAATGGAAAATATAATTATGGAAGAAATGGATGGGCAAACTGATTATCAAGTTGCTAGTATTGCTGTTGAACCTGGTTCGGGCAAGGTTATTGCCTTGATTGGTGGTACTAATTATAATTTGAGTGAGTTTAATCGCGTTACTCAAGCAAAAAGACAGGTTGGTTCGACTTTTAAACCTATTTTGTATTATGCTGCTTTAGAAAATGGTTTTACTGCTTCTTCTACTTTTACTAGTGAAGCTACAACTTTTAATATGGATAATGGTAAAACTTATTCTCCTAAAAATTATGGGGAAAAGTATGGAAATAGGGATATTACTCTCGCAACTGCAATTGCTTATTCTGATAATATTTATGCTGTTAAAACTCATTTGTTTTTGGGAGAAAATGTTTTGGTCGATACCGCCAAAAGAATGGGAATTGAAAAATCTTTACAAGCTAATGCTTCTTTGGCTTTAGGAACGGAAGAAATATCTATGCTTGATTTTAGTAATGCTTACAATACTTTGGCTAATTACGGCGTTAAGAATGATGTTTATTTAATAAATAAAGTTACTGATAATGATGGTAATGTACTTTATGAACATAAGTTTGAGGAGGAATCGGTTCTTAATAAACGTGATGTATTTATTTTAAATGAATTATTGAGTAATACTTATAATTATGATTTTGTTGATTATTCTAGTCCTACTATGCTTACGATTAGTAATTTATTAACTAAAAAATATGCAGTTAAAAGTGGTAGTACTAATACTGATTATTGGGCTGTAGGGTATAATCCTGATATGCTTGTGATGGTTTGGAATGGATATGATGATAATAGGGACACTTCTTCTAGTCAATCTAAAATTACTAAAAGAATTTGGGCTAGAACAATTGAGAGTCTTTTGGAAGATAAGGAGGCAAGCTGGTATGATATTCCTACAGGTATTACTGCTTCTTTGGTAAATCCTATTAGTGGTCAGTTAACTGAAAACGGAAAAAAAACTTTGCTTTTTTATATTAAAGGTACTGAACCGAATGTTAATTCTAATGCTTTTAATGATTTGTTTTTAAATTAAAAAAATGTAGAATTCTACATTTTTTAGTCTTTTTTGATTTTTATTATTATTTGATACATGTCTTCAAAGTCAAATTCTTCTGACTCTACATTTAATCCTAGGTTTCTTAATTTGTTGATTGTATCTCTTGATGTATTAATTGCTGTTGAAAAATTGCTGTTAGTGTTTTGTTGGGGAGTTTCAGCTGTACTGCTTTCCGCCTTCATTTCTCTAAATTCATTTATTATTGAGTTTGATGAATTAATATCTGGTTCAGGAGCTTCACTAGGTGTAAAAAAGTCCATAACTTCTGGTTTTTCGGGCTCAATAAATGGATTAAATGGTACTTTTGACTCATCTACTATATCTCCCATATTTACATTTGCTTCCGTTTCTTCTAAATTTATTTTTTTAGGAGGAACTGGATCAAATTGTCTTTGGTCTTCAATTTCGTTCTCTTTTTTTAGTAACATGTCTATGTTTGCAGGCTCTGGTGTTTTTATTATATCTTCTGAATGTGATTTGATTTCATCTGTATTCACGTTGAATATGTTATCATTTAGTGTTGGATTTGCAAATGTTTCTATTGGTTCTAAATCTGTATTATTTTCTTTTGGCATTTCTAATGTTGGATTATTATTTGTATTGTTTGTGTCAAATATGTTGGTCTTTTCTTCACTTGATATTGGGCTACTTATTGGTTTTCCTAAAAGTTTTGATATTTCTTCATCTGTTTGTCTTACTGTTAATCTTTCACTTATTATTCTTCTTAACATTTGAACTTGTATGTTTTGGTCTGTTATTGCTAATAAACTTCTTGCATGTCTTTCGCTTATTTTATTTCCTAATAATGCGTCCTGAACTTCTTGACTTAAATTTAATAATCTTAGTTTATTTGCAATTGTTGGTTGACTTACTCCCATTCTTGCAGCTAGCTCTTCTTGTGTTATATATCCTTTATCAAGTATTTTCTTATATGATTGTGCTTCTTCTATTGCAGTTAAATTTTTTCTTTGTAAATTTTCAACGACTGCTATTTCTGCACTTTTGTTGTCATCTATTTCCTTAATTATTGCCGGTACTTTTGTTAAACCCGCCATACATGCTGCTTTATATCTTCTTTCTCCCGCAATTATTTCGAATTTATCGTTTAATTTTCTTAAAACTAATGGCTGAATAATTCCATGAATTTTAATAGATTCTGATAAATCTTTTAATGCTTTTTCATCAAAAGCTAATCTTGGTTGAAATCTGTTTGGAATGATATCTTCAACAGAAACCTCTATTATTGCGTTTGTTACATTATTTTCACTACTATTCACTGATTATCAGCCCCTTCTATTCTATTATCATTTTAAATTATTTTTGTTGATTTTTCAAGTCTTTTGTAATTTTATTGTATTCTCTTGGATATTTTGTGTTTGTTTTGCTTATTTTTTTTATTATTGGAATTGTTCTTTTGCTTTCTTCTATTGGTAGTTTGTACTCTAGTACTTTTTCTAGTTTTGCATTCATTTTTAATATTTTTTCTTCGCTTTGTGTTAATTCTTCTTTTATTTCACTTTTTAATGGTACAAAATACCCTTCTACTTTAATCATTGGTATGCTTATTTCAGAAATTATGCTTAAATGTGAAACTGCTCGACAAGTTGCTATGTCATATTTTTCTCTGTTTGTTTTTGCATATTTTTCTGCTCGATCGTTTATTACTTTGACGTTGTTAAGAGATAATTTTTTAATTACTTCTTTTAAAAATAAACACTTTTTTGTATTTGATTCTATTAAGTCTATTTGTAAATTTTTAAAAAATATTGCTAATACTATTCCTGGAAATCCAGCTCCTGTTCCAACGTCTATTAAATTTCTATAATTGTATAAATTAATTGCTTTTTGTACAGTTAGGCTGTCATAAAAGTGTTTTAAATTTACTTCTTTTTCTTCTATAATTCTTGTTAGGTTAAATTTTTTGTTCCATTCTACTAGTATCTTGTAATATTCTTCAAGATTTAATAGCATCTCTTTAGTGACTTTTATTCCTAATTTTTCTATATTTTTTTTCATTTCTTCTTTATTCATTTGGATATTCCTTTTTTAAATAAACTAATAGCATAGATATGTCTGCTGGATTTACACCGCTTATTCTTGTTGCTTGACCTATAGTTAATGGTCGTATTTTTTCTAGTTTTTGTTTCGCTTCTGTTGCAATGTTTCTAACATTTGTATAATTTATATCGATTGGAATTTTCTTGTCTTCTAGTTTTAGCATTTTTTCTACTTCTTTTTTTGTTTTTTCAATATATCCTTTGTATTTAATTTCTATCTCTATTTGTTCTCCTGCTTTTTTATCAATTTTTTCTTCTATTATTTTTTCTATTTGCTTCATTGTAATTTCTGGTCTTTTTAGAAAATCGTAAAGTGTTGTTTTACTATTTATTTTTTGTAGTTTTAATTTTTCTAATGTTGGATTTATTGTTTTAGGTGTAATGTATTCGGTTTTTAATTTTTTTTCTAAAAGATTTATTTTTTCTTTTCTTTTTATGTATATTTTGTATTTTTTATCGTCTATTAGGCCTATTTTTCTTCCTATCTCAGTTAATCTTAGGTCTGCATTATCATGTCTTAGTAGTAATCTAAACTCGGCTCTTGATGTTAATAATCTATATGGTTCGGTTATTCCTTTATTAATTAAATCGTCTATTAATACTCCAATATAAGCTTCGTTTCTTTTTAATATTAATGGTTCTTTGTTTTCCAGTTTTAATGTTGCATTAATTCCTGCAATTAATCCTTGTGCCGCTGCTTCTTCATACCCGCTTGTACCATTGATTTGGCCAGCTGTATATAAGTTATTTATTATTTTGCTCTCTAATGTCATTTGTAGTTGTGTTGGATCTATTGCATCATATTCTATTGCGTATCCATATTTTGTTATAACTGCTTTTTTTAAGCCTTTCATTGTATGTATTAATTGTTCTTGTAATTCTGGTGGCATTGTAGTTGAAAAACCACTTATGTATACTTCGTTTCCGTTTTTTCTTTCTGGTTCTATAAATATTTGATGTCTATCTTTATCTCTAAATTCGACTATTTTATCTTCTATTGATGGACAATATCTTGGTCCTATTCCTTTTATAAGTCCACTATATAATGCACATTTATCTAAGTTGTTTAAAATTATTTCATGTGTTTCTGGTGTGGTATATGTTAAATAACAAGATATTTGATTTTTTATTTTGTATTTTGGTTTATAAAAATTGCTAAATGTTAGTAATATATTATCTCCTTTTTCTTCTTGCATTTCTTTATAGTTTACAGATGTTTTTAAAACTCTAGGTGGTGTTCCTGTTTTAAGTCTAATTAGTTTAATTCCATTTTTTTCTAAACTTTTACTCAAATATAGTGATGGTTTTTCACCATGTGGTCCAC
The DNA here is from genome assembly GCA_944350305.1 of uncultured Bacilli bacterium. Classification (GTDB taxonomy): domain Bacteria; phylum Bacillota_I; class Bacilli_A; order RF39; family UBA660; genus CALVVN01. Next base: position 51,785 of record CALVOO010000001.1, on the reverse strand, counting down.
CTTTTTCTTTATTATGCCCTATTAATATATCCGCATTTAGATATGTACCTGTTGTTAAAATTACAATTTTAGATAGTATTTTTTTGTTAGTTTCTGTTATTATTCCTTTTACCGTTTTTGTTTCTACTATTATTTCTTTGGCTAAATCTTCTAATATCGTTATATTTTTATTTTCTTTTAGGGTTTTAATCATGTTTTCAGGGTATGTGGTTTTATCTGCTTGACATCTTAATGATCTTACACCTGGACCTTTTTTTGAATTTAACATTTTTATTTGTAAATGTGATTTGTCAGCGTTTTCACCCATTTCTCCGCCTAATGCATCTATTTCTCTTACAACTATTCCTTTTGCTGAGCCACCTATTGATGGATTGCATGGCATATCTGCTATGTTATTTATATTTCCAGTAATTAATAACGTTTTATATCCTTTTCTTGCACTTGCTAATGTTGCTTCGCATCCAGCATGACCTCCGCCTACTACTATAATGTCATACATTTTTATCACCTATTTTCCTAAGCAAAATTTACTAAATATTTCATCTAATAATTCGTCTTTGTATGTTTCTCCTGTTATTTCTCCTAATTTGTCCCATAGTCTTTTTAAATCTATTTCGATTAAGTCTACATCTATTCCTTGATTATTTGATTTTTCTATTTGGTTGGCAATTTTTACGCATTCTTTAATTAATGTTATTTGTCTTGCATTTGATAGATATGTATAATCGCTATTGGCTATTTTGTCTAATTTAAACTTTGATATTATTAGTTTTTTTAATTCTTCGATTCCTTGATTTTCTTTTACTGAAATGTTTAGTATTTTATATTTATTTAAATCTTTTATTTCTATTTTTTGATCTAAATCTATCTTATTAAGTAATATTATTACATCTTTTTTGTTTGTTTTTTCTAATATTTCTTTGTCTTCTTTTGTTAGTTTTTTACTATTGTCTAATAGTACTAATAATAAATCAGCTGTTTCTAAAATTTCATAACTTTTTTTTACTCCTATTTGTTCAACATAGTTAGTAGTTTTTCTTATTCCTGCTGTATCTATAAAGTTAATTTCTATTCCATTTAATATTATTGACCCTTCAACTATATCTCTAGTCGTCCCTTCTATATCGGTAACTATTGCTTTTTCTTCGTTAATTAATAAATTTAATAAACTGCTTTTTCCTACGTTTGGTTTTCCTAAAATTCCAACTCTTATGCCATTTTTTATTACTTTACCATTTTTGCTTTGTTTTAGTATTTCTTCTAAATTCGTTTTTATTTCTTTTATATTTTGTTTTAATATTTTGTTTGTTATTACAATTGCGTCTTCATATTCTGGATAATCAATGTTCACTTCAATGTTGGCTATTACTGCTAAAATTTTTTCTCTTAAGTTTTTTATTATCTTTGATAAACTCCCATCTATTCCCTTTATGCTCATTTTTCGCGCTGTTTCTGTTTTGGCTGAAATTAAATCCTGTACTGACTCTGCTTCTATTAAATCGATTCTTCCGTTTAAATATGCTCTTTTTAAAAATTCACCTGGTTCTGCTAATCTTGCTCCAGAAGCTAGCATTAGTTCTAATATTTTATTTGTTGTAGCTATTCCGCCATGGCAATTTATTTCTACTACGTTTTCTTTTGTAAATGTTTTTGGTGCTTTAAATACAGTTACTAGTACTTCGTCTATTATTTCTTTATTTTCTATTATGTGTCCATAATTTATAGTATGTGTTTCTACTTTTGTCAAATCTTTTCCTTTAAAGTTTTTGTTAACTATATTTATGGCATCTTTACCACTTAATTTTATGATATTTATTGCACTTTCTCCTAATGCAGTCCCTATAGCAACTATTGTATCTTCCATGGTTCTTCCTTCTTTCTTTCGTGTGTGATTATATCATGTAAAGGTTGATATGTAAACTTTTTACATATTTTTTATTTCCCAGGAAATAAAAAAACTTCGTTATTTTGAAGTTTTTGTATTTATTTTATTCTTCTTATTTCTTAAAAATAGGTATACTTTTGGGAAATAATTTATTAGTACTTTTTTTGCTACTCCCATACTTTTAACTTTTAGCATTTTAAAGAATGATAATGTTCTTCTTGGAGTTAAAGGTCCAGTAACCCAAAAATCTAACCATTTTTCGTATGCTTTTCTAAATTTTGTGTCTTTCTTAAAACACCATCTATATCTTTTTACATAATACATAAAATAGTCTCTTATGAATATTACTTGATGATCTGGAAATTGTGGTTGTTTAATATATACTTGTGTTTTTGGTGTTATTTCTCTTAAGAATCCTGCATCTTCTGCTGTTTTTTTCAAAATGGTCATAGGATATGGGTAAAATACATTTGGGATTATTTGATCACTTTGTAATCTCGCATTTAATTTTATCGTTTCTAATGCTTTATGTATATCCTCATAAGGTAATCCTATTATGTTGTATGTTAACACAGTTATTTTGTATTTCTTGAACCATTTTGAACAATTTATCATTTGTTCATCAGTAGTATATCTATGTAAGTACTTGTGTCTTATTTCTTTATTACCTGACTCTAACCCTATATCGATTGTGTAACAACCGGCTTCTTTCATTCTTCTTACTGTATCTTCTGTAACTATATCAAATCTTAAATTACAAGTGAATGGTAAATGTATTTCTTTTGTGTATAAATCAATAAATTTGTCAAACCATTCTGGAAACATATTAAATATTGCATCTCTAAAGAATATATATTTTATATTCGGATATTGTTTTAATACGTTTTTTATTAATTCTATACTTTTTTCTGGGCTTCTAAATCTTGCATATTTGGCTTTATTTGGATAGATATTTCTAAATTGGCTGTTACCGCAATATGTACAAGCATATATGCATCCTCTACTTAACATTATTAAAGCTGTGTTAACTTTGGTAGTATCTAAGTTTTTATAATCAAATAAGTTTATATCAGGAAATGGTAATTCATCAAGATTTTCTATTAATGGTCTAACTGGATTTTTTATGATTTCTTTTCCTTTTTTAAAATAAAAGCTTTGTATATCATAATATTCTTTTCCATCACGCATTCTATTCATTAATTCCAATATCGGATATTCGCCTTCTCCTACACATACTGCATCTAGATTATCTACTTTTATGCATTCATCTGGCACTAATATTGGATGATATCCACCCATAAATGTAAATAAATTTGGTCGTTCTTCTTTTGTCCACTTTAATAAATCTTTTACATAATCAAATGCTGTAGTTCTTGTACTAAAGCCAATTAAATCTGCGTCTTTATATTTATTTAAATGTTCTTTATATTCTTTCTCGTCAAATTCGTGGTTAATGTGTATTAATGATACTTTGTATCCGCCTTGTTTTATTACAGCAGATATTGACGCTAAACCTTCACTATAACTTCCACCACTTCTTCTTTTAGATGCATCGCCTTCTAAGTAGTCTGGATATACTAACACTAAATGTAATTGTTTTTTATTTTTTGTTTTTGTGTTAATTTTCTTTTCTTTTTCTTTCATTATGTCACTTCCTTAGTTATAATATAGCATAAAAAAAGTCTTTTTAATAGACTATTTTTCATTTTTATCTTTATATTTTATTACTATATATCTGTTTGGCTCTTCGCCTTCACTCTCTGTTTTAATGTAATCAAACTTACTTAAAGCATTATGAATTTCTCTTCTTTCATATGAATTCATTGGGTCTAATTTTACTGGTACTTTTGATAAAGTTACTTCTCTAGCTATTTTTTTGACATCTTTTATTAAATAATATAGTTGTTTTGATTTATAATTTTCTATATCTATTACTATGTTTGTTTTTATATTAATCTTTTTGAATATTGCTTGTTTTAAATATATTTGAATGGAATTTAGTATTCTTCCTTTTTTTCCTATCAACATTGAATTATTATTTGAATATATATTGTATGAAATTAAATTATCTCTTGTTTTTGTTTCAATTTGACTTTCAATCCCCATATTGTTAATTATTTCTTCTAGTATTTTCTTTCCTAAATCTGCTACATCTTTTACTTTGACAATTTCGACTACTTTCTTTTTTGTTTTTAATAAACCGCTTTTTTCTTCACTTACTTTGTAAAAAACCTCATTTCTTTCTAATTTTAATTCTTCTAAAGCTTGATTTAATGTTTCTTCTTCATTTTTTCCTTTATATAAATACTTTTCCATTTTTTATCACTCCCTACTTTTTTTCAGCAATTTTCTTCTGAATAATATTTTGAACTACTGCAAAACCACTACTTACTATCCAATAGAATGCTAATGCTGTAGGTAATCCAAACGACATTATTGTTATGAATCCGACCATAAATTTGTTCATTATGTTCATTTGTTTTGCTTGCATTTCATCCATACTTATGTTATTCATATTTTTAAATGATAAGTATGTTGTTATCAGAATTAATAATACAATTATTATATAGTAATAATTTCCATTTGTTATTCCTTCCCAAGGAGTTGTGCCTAAATGAAATATCCATAGTTTTTCTTCAAATATTACTGGTACTCTTTGTATTGCTTCTAAAAATGCAAATAATATTGGTAATTGTATGAATGCTACTAAACAACTAGATACTGGACTAATATTGTATTTTTTGTATGTTAGCATCATTTCTTGGCTTTTCATCATCATTGATTGTTGATCAGTTTTATCTTTGTATTTTCTTTCTATTTTATCTAATTCTGGCTTTGCTTTTTTCATATTTTCACTCATAGCCATTGTTTTTTTACTCATTGGTAATAGTATTAATCTTAATGCTATACCTAATAACATAATTGCTATACCATAGTTTTTAACTATTTTTCCTATATTAATTATTAACCATGCCAGAGGTTTTACAAATATTGACGTCCATAAACCTTCATATCCTCCGTCTGTTACATTAAAATCATTGCATGTTGATAATTTAGTTATATCTACATTTGTTTCGTCTTGGTTATTTATATATACTTCTTTTACTTCTTCTGTAGTTGGCTGACATAGTATGTTTTTAGTATATTGTTTTTCACTCTCTTTATCTATAAAACTTTTTGTACAACCTGTTGTTAGAAATAATAATGCTATTATTAATATTATTACTTTTTTCATATTGTCTCCTTTATTTTTTTTATTAATTCCTCACGTTTTTGTTCATAATTAAGTGATATTAAATCTTTTCTTATTATTATAACATAATCTCTACTGAAACAAAGTTTATTTTTCATTAATATGTCTTTAATTTGTCTTTTTATTTTATTGCGTACTACAGCATTTCCTAATTTTTTACTAATAGATATACAGTATCTATTAAAATTTGATTTATTTTTTTTGTAAAAAATTAATAAATATTTATTGCTTATTTTTTTTCCAGTTTTTATTATTTTTTCTATTTCTATGTTTTTTGATATGATGTATTTTTTATTCATAATATTCACCGCTGTTATGATTATACAAAAAAAACTACCTTTTTTAAAGTAGTTTGTTATTTTACTAAAGCTTTTCTACCCTTTTTTCTTCTTGATGTTAATATGTTGCTATCTTTTCTAGCCATGAAACCTTGTTTTTTAACTTTTTTTAAACTTTTTTTTGCCTTTGGTGTTATTTTCATAGTTTGCCTCCTTAATCGCATTAATTATATACAATACCGTTGTTTTTGTCAACTGATTATTGTTTTTATTCTTTAAAAGTATTAATAATGTTAATAAGTTTTTGTTTATCAACTTTATTTTTTATAGTTAACATTTATATTGTTAATAACTTTACTCTTTTTTTATCGGAATTTTACGGTATTTATAATATTATTAACATTCATGTTAATAAGTTGGTTAACAATTATTAACAGGTTAATAAAAAAAATGTTGATAATGTTGATAACTTATTTATTTTAGTATAAAATAAATGAAAATCGTGTTATTAACTTGTTAATAAATATGTTTATAATTATTTTATTGAAAAAAATGCTATTAAATTTTTAAAAAATGATTTACAATTATGTTGAAAGGTACTTGTCTAGGGTGGTTTTATGAGTAAAAATGAAATATGGGATAAATTTTTAAAGCTTATAATTACTAAAATATCTAGTATTTCTTTTCAAACTTGGTTTAAAGACTTAGAATTATTTAAATTAAGTGATGATAAAATTACTTTAACTGTTCCTTTTGAGGCTCAAAAAAATCAACTTATTAATCTTTATTTGGAGCTGTTAGAAGATATTTTTTCAGAAATTATTGGTTATCCACAATCAGTAGAAATTATTTTAGAAAACGAAAAAACAGGTAGTTTTAAAGATGATGTTGATAATTTAGATGTTATTAACAATGATCTTAATATTTTAGAAAAAAATTCTAATGATGATTATAAATATTATTCTAATTTTAATCAAAAATATACTTTTGAAAATTTTATTGTTGGAGATTCTAATAGATTTGCGTATAGTAGTGCTTTAGCTGTGGCTGAAAAACCAGGTAAATTATATAATCCCTTATTTCTATATGGTAAAAGTGGTCTGGGTAAAACTCATTTGATGCATGCAATCGGAAATTATTTATTACAACATTCAAATAAAAAGGTTTTATATATTACTAGTGAACAATTTATTAATGAGTTTATTAATTTGACTAAAGATAGTGGAAATAAAGAAGAAAATTTATCTTACATTGAACTTTTTAAAAGTAAATATAGGGATATAGATGTTTTGATGATCGATGATATACAATTCTTAGTTGGAGCTGTTAAAACTCAACAAGAATTCACTAATACATTTAATAGTTTATATTATGATGAAAAACAAATTATTATATGTTCAGACAGAAGTGTAGATGATTTGAAATTATTTGAAGAAAGGCTGAAAACACGGTTTAATTGGGGATTAAAAGCTATTATTTCTGTTCCTGAATTTGATTTGAAGGTAAAAATTATTAAAAATAAAATTAAAAGTGGCGACTTAATTATTGATCTTGATGATAGTATAATTGATTTTATTGCCGCTAATTGTGGTAGCGACGTTAGAAATTTGGAAGGTGCTATTACAAGATTACATGCTTTTTCTGCTATTATGAATATAAAGAGATTAAACTTAGATGATGCTAGAGAAGCTTTAAAAGATTATACTAATAATTCAATTTATGCTCCAAATACTGTTGAAAAAATTCAGAATATTGTTGCTTCTTTTTTCAATTTACATATTGATGATTTGAAAGGAAAACGGAGAAGTAAGGTTATTGCAAATGCAAGAATGATTGCTATGTATTTATGTAGAACAATGACAGAAGAAACTTACCCAAGAATTGGCCTGGAATTTGGTGGTAGGGATCACTCAACAGTCATACATGCTTATGAAAAAATTAGTTCTGATTTGAAAAGTAATGCTGAACTTGATAAAATTATAAGAGAGTTGAAACAAAAGATATGTGAATAAATTAAAGTTATTAACAGTTATAATTCAATCAAAAAAACTTATTTTTAAGCATATTTTGTAACTTATCAACATTATCAACAATGATAATATTAATATATATAAAAGAAGGGAATGGTAAAAAATGAAATTTAAAATTAAAAAAAATATTTTATTAGAAGGATTAAATAATGTTAGTAAAGCTTTATCAAATAGAAATATAATTCCAGTTTTAAATGGTATTTTGTTTGAATTAAATAATGAAGGGCTGTCTTTGATGGCAACTGATAATGATTTAACTATAAAAACTTTTATAAATAAAAATGATATTTTGAATGTAGAAAGTGAAGGTAGTATTGTTATTATTGGAAGATATATTTTGGATATAGTTAGAAAGCTTCCATATGATGATATTGAAATAGAGGATATAGATGGTGGCAAAGCTATTATTTCGACGCCTAATGCTAAATATAATTTAAATTGCTTTGATATAAATGATTTTCCAAAAATAGAAATTTCTGAAAATGATAAACCAATTAAATTATTAACAGGTAAATTTAAAGAAATAATTAATCAAACTGTTTTTTCAACTTCTACTCAAGAAAGTAGACCTTTGTTAACTGGAATCAATTTGAAAATTGTAGGGGATTTACTTGAAACTGTTGCAACTGATTCTTATAGATTATCTAAAAAGATTGTTAAATTGGATAAAGATATTAATAATAATATAAATATTGTTATACCGGCTAAAAATATTATTGAGTTGGTTAAAATATTAGAAAATGAGGAAAGTACATTAATTTTATACTGTTTTGGTAATAAAGTATTGTTTAAATACGAAAATATTTTGTTTCAATCTAGTTTGCTAAATGGTACATATCCAAATACAGATACTTTAATTCCAAAAGATTTTGAAACTAAATTGCAAGTAAACTTAACTGAATTTTATGATGTAGTTGATCGTGCATCTTTATTAACTCAAGTAAAAGATAAAAATATTATTCAATTGGAGATTAAAGATAGTAATATAGTTATTACTAGTTCAAGTCCCGAAATAGGAAAGGTTGAGGAAGTAATGCCAGTTAAAGTTTTGTCAGGTATTAATATGAAAATTTCTTTTAGTGCTAAATATATGATGGATGCCTTGAAGAGCTTTAATTGTGAGGAAGTAATTATAATGTTAAACGGTGAAATTAAGCCTATCATAATTAAAGAATTAGAAGAAGGGGATTTAACGCAGTTAATTTTGCCAATTAAGACTTATTAAAAGTCTTTTTTTTTGACAAATTTCAACATTTTTTGACATTATTCTATGTTATAATAATTTTATTAATTTCAAGAAAGGGGGTGATAAATATGGATTATGAAATTAATAATGATACCCTTTATATTTGCTCGTTAGGTGATAAAAAGAGTATCATTTATGAGTCAAACAGTGAATACGAAATTAGCTTAAATGCTAGTAAAGTTATTGAACATAGTTGTGAATATTTTGGATCTACAATGGAAGGAAGACAGTTAGGTACTAAATCTCTAATTGGTGTAACTCATAAATCTCCAATTTTTATTGAAGAAAGTTCTAATATTATATTTTTTCCTTTAAATTCTCCAAGAAATGAAAAATGTTCTTGGGTTAGTTTTAACAATATATTAAGTTACAGACAGGGAAAAGATCCAAAATCAACTATTATTAAATTTAAAAATGGAAAAGAAGTTGAAGTTTTTGCAAGTATAGGTACAATAACTAATCAAATTTTGCGTTCTTCTAGATTACAAGTTGTTTTGAATGATAGAAAGCAAAGAATTTGATGGAAATTAAGACATATTTGTGATATAATTAGTAATAGGTATAGGTGTACTCATATACCTATTATTTGATTTATAAGGGGCAAAAGAGGTTTTAAAATGAATATCACTAACTTAGAATTAACAAATTTTAGAAATTATGAAAAATTTAAATTATCTGATTTGAAAAATACAAATATTATTATTGGTAATAATGGTGTTGGAAAAACTTCAATTTTGGAAGCAATATATGTATTATGTTTAGCTAGAAGCTTTAAAACTAATTTAGAGGTTAATCTTATTAACGTTAATAATGATTATCTTAAAATTAAATGTAATATTTCAAATGATATTAAAAATATTAAATTAGAATATTTTTTAACTAAATATGGAAAAAAAACAAAAATTAATGGAAAGTTAAAAAAAAAGATTAGTGATTTTATAAGTCAATATAAAGTTATTTTATATGCCCCGGATGAAATTAAATTTATAAAAGATTCTCCAAGTAATCGAAGAAATTATATTAATATTAGTTTATCTCAGTTAAATAAAACTTATGTAAAATTATTAAATGACTACAACATTTTGATAAAAAATAAGAATGATTATTATAAAAAATTATATTTAAACTCTTACATAGATGAGTCATATTTAGATATTTTAGATAAGAAGATATCTGAACTTGGTTATGAAATTTTTAAAATTAGAAAATTTTATGTTGAAAATGTAAATCATTATTTAAAGAAAATATCTAAAAAAATGAATTTTAGTGATGGATTATTTCTTAACTACATAACTCAATGTTCTGAATTAAGTGAAGAAGAATTTTACGGTTTGCTTAAAAAAAACAGAAAAAAAGAAATTCAATATGGAGTTACAAAAACAGGAGTTCATAGAGATGATTTTGAGTTTTTTATAAAAAGTAGAAATGTTAAAGATTTTTGTTCACAAGGGAATCAAAAAATGGTAATGCTAGTTTTTAAACTTGCTGAATTAGAAGTATTAATGAAAGAATATTTTGAGCAACCAATTTTATTATTGGATGATTTATTTAGTGAATTAGATGGAGTTAATCAAAATATGATTTTAAAGTATTTGAATAAAAATATACAAATTTTTATTACTACAACTGATATAAATAATATAAGAAAAGATGTTTTGAAAAATGCAAAGATTATTGATTTAGATAGGATGGTGGAATTATGAATAATAATTATGGTGTGGATTCAATACAGGTTTTAGAGGGATTGGAAGCAGTAAGAAAAAGACCTGGAATGTATATTGGTACAACAGGTGAAAGGGGATTACATCATTTAGTATGGGAAATTGTGGATAATGCAGTTGATGAGGCTTTAGCTGGATATTGTGATGATATTGAGATAGTTATTAACACTGATGAATCTGTAACTGTTAAAGATGATGGTAGGGGAATTCCTACTGGAATACATCCGAAAACTGGGATATCTACTGTTGAAACTATTTTTACAGTCCTTCATGCTGGAGGAAAATTTGGCGGTGGAGGATATAAAGTAAGTGGTGGCCTTCATGGTGTAGGTGCTAGTGTTGTTAATGCTTTAAGTAGTTGGTTAGAAGTAAGAATTTATCAAAATGAAAAAGTTTATTTTGAAAGATTTGAAAATGGTGGTCATTCAGTAAATTCTCTAGAAATTGTTGATACTTGTGATAAAAATAGAACTGGAACTGTTGTAACTTTTAAACCTGATCCTGAAATTTTTAAAGAAACGACTATTTTTGACTATGATGTTTTGAAAAATCGTGCCAGAGAATTAGCATTTTTAAATAAGGGATTGAGAATAAAGCTTGTTGATTTGAGACACGATAAAAGTGAAGAGTTTTTGTACAATGGTGGAATTATTGAGTATGTAAAAATGCTAAATGATAATAAAAAACCAATTCATGAATCTATAATTTATGTAGAAGGTAGTGAAGATGATATTGAGATTGAAGTAGCAATGCAATATAACGAAAGTTATTCTTCAAATATATACTCATTTACAAATAATATAAATACTTTTGAAGGTGGAACGCATGAAGATGGTGTTAAAATGGCATTATCAAGAGTAATAAATAATTATGCTAAAAAGAATAATATTTTGAAGGATAAAGATGATAGCTTGTCTATTGATGATGTCAAAGAAGGACTGACTATGATTATATCTTGTAAACATCCAGATCCACAATTTGAAGGTCAAACAAAAACTAAATTAGGTAATGTTGAAGTTAAAAAAATTGCGTCTAATATTTTTGGTAATGGGCTTGAAAAATTTTTATTGGAAAATCCAAATGAGGCAAAAATTATTATAGAAAAAGCAATGCTGGCTAGTAGAGCTAGGTTAGCTGCAAAAAAGGCAAGAGAATTAACTAGAAGAAAAAGTGATTTGGATGTTGTTAATTTTGGTGGCAAGTTGGTAGATTGCAAAGAAAAAGATCCTTCTATATGCGAAATATTTTTAGTCGAGGGTGATAGTGCCGGTGGTTCTGCAATTAAAGGTAGAAATAGTATGACTCAAGCTATTCTTCCTTTAAGAGGAAAAATTTTGAATGTTGAAAAAGCTAGAATTGATAGAGCATTGAGTAATGAGGAAATAAGAACAATAATTACGGCATTTGGCACTGGTATTGGGGATGACTTTGATATCAATAAGTTAAGATATAATAAGATTATTATTATGACCGATGCGGATGTAGATGGTTCACATATTAGAGTACTTTTATTGACATTATTTTATAGATTTTTTAGACCTATTGTTGAACAAGGACATGTTTATGCTGCTCAACCGCCTTTATATTGTATTAAGCATGGTAAAACTATAAAATATGTATTAAACGATGATGAGAGAGATGAGTATTTAGCGTCCTTAAATTCTAATACAAAATATGACATTATGCGTATGAAAGGTTTGGGAGAAATGGACGCAGAGGAATTAAATGAAACTACAATGGATATAGATAAAAGAATTTTGAGAAAAATTACAGTTGATGATGTAATTGCTGCAGATGCGTCTTTTAATAAATTAATGGGTGAGGAAGTTGAACCTAGAAAAAAATTTATTGAAGAAAATGCTATTTATGCTCAAAATCTAGATATTTAGGAGGTTTAAAATGGATCATAGTAGAGATAGATTAGAAGAAAATAATATTGTAAATGAAATTGAAACATCATTTTTAGAGTATTCTATGAGTGTTATAGTATCCCGCGCATTACCTGATTTAAGAGATGGTTTAAAACCTGTACATAGAAGAATTTTATATTCCATGTATGAGTCAAATTATACGCCAGATAAACCGCATAAAAAATCAGCTAGAATTGTTGGAGATGTTATGGGTAAATATCATCCTCACGGCGATTCTTCAATATATGAAGCAATGGTTAGAATGGCACAAGATTTTAATTATAGATATATGTTGGTTGATGGACATGGTAATTTTGGTAATATTGAAGGTTATGGCGCAGCGGCAATGCGATATACTGAATCAAGATTATCTAAAATATCGCTTGAGTTATTGAGAGATATTGGTAAAAATACTGTTGATTTTGAACCAAATTTTGATGAATCTGAAAAAGAGCCTAAAATTTTGCCATCAAGATTTCCTAATATTTTAGTAAATGGTACCATGGGTATAGCAGTTGGGATGGCAACAAATATTCCACCGCATAACTTAGGAGAAGTTATTGATGGATGTATTGCATATATTAATAATCCTGAAATTGATGTTTTAGGTTTAATGCAATATATTAAGGGGCCAGATTTTCCAACAGGTGCAATTATCCTGGGAAATAGTGGAATAAAGCAAGCTTATGAAACTGGTAGAGGTTCAATTACTTTGAGAAGCAAAGCTACAATTGAAGAAAAGAATGGCAAACATTTTATCGTTATTGATGAAGTGCCTTATGGAGTTAATACTTTAGAGTTAAAAAATAAAGTTGCTGAATTAGTACATAATAAAACTATTGAAGGTATATCTGATTATCATACTGATTTAAAGAATGGCGTTAAAATAACGATAACGCTTAAAAAAGATGCAAATCCTCAAGTTGTTTTAAATAATTTATATAAGCATACTGCGTTTCAATCAAATTTTGGTATTATTTTCTTAATGTTAGATAATGGTGTGCCAAAAACGTTAGGACTTAAAGATATTATTTCTAAATATGTTGATTATCAAAAAGAAATAATTATTAGAAGAACTAGGTTTGATTTGGAAAAAAGTGAAAAAAGAGTTCATATTTTAGAAGGATTAAAGATTGCTTTAGATAATATTGATGAAGTAATTAAAATTATAAAAGAATCAAAAAGTGATCAAATTGCAAAAGATAAATTGATGACTCGTTTTGAACTTAGCGAAATTCAGGCTGATAGTATATTAGAAATGAAGCTTCGCCGATTAACTGGACTAGAACGTGATAAAATAGAAAATGAATTAGCTGAATTATTAAAAGAAATAGAGCGCTTAAGAGCTATTTTATCTAGTGAAAAGTTAGTTGAAAATATTATAAAAGATGAATTAACTGAAATAAAGAACAAATATTCGGATGAGAGAAGAACGAAAATCGATATGAGTGCTATTGAATATATAGAAGATGAATCACTAATTCCAGAAGAAAATATTGTTTTGACTATTACAAATAAAAATTATATTAAAAGGGTTAATAGTGATATTTATAAGACACAAAATCGTGGTGGGGTTGGTATAAAAGGTATGACAACTAATGATGAAGATTTTGTAGAACAAATAATTAATTTAAATACCCATGATTATATATTGTTTTTTTCTAATAAGGGTAAAGTTTACAGGCTAAAAGGTTATGAAATTCCAGAATTTAGTCGAACTTCTAAAGGTCTTCCGATTGTTAATTTATTACCTATAGATAAAAACGAAGTTATTAACACAATTTTTGTATTAGAAAGAGATACAATTTATCAACATTTAATTTTTGCAACAAAAAATGGAATAGTTAAAAAGACAAGTATTAAAGATTTTGATAATATAAGAAAAAACGGAAAGTTAGCAATAAATTTAAAAGAAAATGATGAATTAATAGCTGTTAGAAAATCACAAGAAAATGATAAAATTCTTATGTGTTCATCAAAAGGAAGAATGGTTAAATTTAGCGAGAGCGAGTTAAGAATTATGGGCCGTAGTGCAGCAGGTGTTAGAGGTATTAATTTAGTTAATGATAATTGTGTAGGCTTAGAAGTAGCAACAGATTTAATGCAAGCGTTGGTGGTTACTGAAAAAGGTTATGGTAAAAAAACAATTGTTCAAGATTATCGTGAAACTAAAAGAGGTAGTAAAGGAGTAAAAACTTTAAAAATAACAGAAAAAAACGGTAATATAGTCGGTTTTAAAACTATTAATAATGATTGTGATTTAATGATAATAACGAAAAATGGTGTTATTATAAGACTTGATGTTAATAATGTTTCTTTGATGGGTAGAGTAACTCAGGGTGTAAAATTAATTAATTTAAAGGATAATAATTTAGTTACTTCGATATCTCTTATAGCTAAAGAAGAAAGTTAAAATGTTCCACGTGGAACATTTTAATAAGACTGTTAACAAAATATACATTGTTAACAGTCTTATTATTTTAAGATAATTTATTATACAATAAGCTTGTAAAAATACTTTATTTAATTCAAAACTAAAACACTAATTTTATAGAAAATATAATAAACATTCGAAAATTATTAAATTTACTTATAAGAATATCTATATAAAAACTTATTTATATTCTGATCAAAATGTTCCACGTGGAACATTTTGATTTAAAATTTTTATAATATTAATAATGTTCCACGTGGAACATTGGACATTATTAATATTTATATTATAATATAAACGTGCAACACATAGTATGGAAATAGGTCAGGATTGGAAAATAGCAGCCTTAACATAAACTATGTGTGTGCACTTTTTTTAGGAGTAAAAATGGATTATTTTAATATATTATTTGAATTAACTAAAAAAGCATATAAAAAAAACGAAGTTCCAATAGCGGCTATTATAGTGAGTAAAAATAAAATTATTTCTACAGCTTTTAACAAAAGACATAATAGAAACGATGTTTTAGGACATGCAGAAATTATTGCTATTAAAAAAGCAACAAAAAAATTAAAAACATGGCATTTGGTTGATTGTGATTTATATGTTACAGTTGAACCTTGTAAAATGTGCAAAAATATAATTGAAGAAGCAAAAATAAAAAATGTTTATTATTTTTTAAAAAATCCAAAGGTTAAATTAAATAAAACTAAATATACATTTATTACAAATGAAAAAAGTCATTTATTAAAAAAACAAATTCAAAATTTTTTTAAAACCAAAAGATAAAATGTGGTATAATTTAATCGGAGTTGATTTTATGTCTTATGTTGCGTTATACCGTAAGTATAGACCGGATAATTTTGACAGTGTCATTGGTCAAAAAGTTACTATTGAAATATTAAAAAATAGTATTATAAATAATAAAATTTCACATGCTTACTTATTTAATGGCCCCCGAGGCACAGGAAAGACAAGTGTTGCAAAAATTTTCGCTAAAGCAGTTAACTGCTTAGATAATAAAAACGGCAATGCTTGTGGCATGTGTGAGTTATGCAAAAAAATACAAAAAAATGATATTGATATTATAGAAATTGATGCTGCCAGTAACAATGGCGTAGAAGAAATACGTGAAATAAGATCAAAAGTAAAATTATTACCATCAGTCGCAAAATATAAGGTTTATATAATTGATGAAGTTCATATGTTATCAACAGGAGCTTTTAATGCTTTATTAAAAACTTTAGAAGAACCGCCGTCTCATGTAATTTTTATTTTATGTACAACCGAAATTCAAAAAATTCCGTTAACAATTTTATCTAGATGTCAGCACTTTGAGTTTAAAAAAATCAATAGCGAAGAAATGTTTGATAGTTTAAAAAAAATATCTAAGCTAGAAAATAGAAATATATCAGATAATGTTATTTCATTGATCGTAAAACTATCAGATGGTGGATGTAGAGATGCCATTAACTTGCTTGATCAGGTTTTATCATTATCAGTTGATAATATTAATGAAAAAGAAATTTATGATATACAGGGTATTTTGCCAGAGGAAGATATTATGGAATTTCTGAATACTATGTCTAATAATGATATGATTTCTGGATTAAATTATATTAATTCTTTTGTTGAAACGGGTAAAAATTTGAGTATCATTGTTGACCAACTGTTAGTTTTACTACGTAATATTTCTATTTCTAAAAATGTGAATAATTATTTTTCTAAAGATGATCAAGAAAAGTATAATTCTTTTAATTTTACTTTAGAAAATGTAAAAGAATTAACAAAATTATTAATTGAATTGAAAAATCAGATGAATAAATCAGTTAATCAAAAAAATTTATTTGAAATATTTTATATATATATGTGTGATGTAGTAGTTAATAAGAGTAATGATAATTATGATAAAATAAAAAACGATAATCTTGAAGTTTCAAATGATAAAAAAATTAAAGATGAATCTAGTGACAAAACTAAAAAAGTTGATTATAATGATGAAAATAGCATTAATATTGATTCGTTGAAAAAAATTAGAATTAATAATGTTTTAGCAACTGCAAATAAGGAGGAATTAAAAAAAATTAATTCTAGTTATGAAAGAATTAATGATTTTATTTCAAATAAGGTTTATAATAATGTTGCTACTTTGTTATTAGATGGCAAAGTAATTGTTGCTTCTTCACAGTATTTATTATTTGTTTTTGAGGATAAATCTTTAATTCGACTTTTTCTAACTAATTTAGAAAAAATAGAAAAGTTTTTAAAAGAACTTTACAACAATGAATATAAAGTTATGTGTGTTGATTCAAATGAATGGATAAAAATAAAAAACGAATTTATATTAAATAAAAAAAACAATATTATATATAAAGTTTGTTCTGAATCAGAATTTATAGGTAATAAAAAGATATCAAAATTTGAGCACACAACAAGTGATATTTTTGGTGAAGATATAGAAATTGTAAATTGAAAGGGATGATTAAAATGAATATGCAAAATTTAATGGCAGAAGCGCAAAAGATGCAAAAAGAATTAGAAAGGATTAATAAAGATATTGAATCTTCTGTCTTTGAAGGAGAAAGTGGTGCAGTTAAAGTATTAATATCTGGTAAAAACGAAATTATTAAAGTTGATATAATAGATGCTGATGTTTTAAAAGACAAGGATATATTAGAAGATATGATAATGTTGGCTATAAATGACGGTTTAAAAAAATTAAATACAACTAAGACCGAAAAGTTAGGAAGATACACGGGTGGTATGAGAGGATTGTTTTAAAAATGGTGTATCCTAAAGACTTTTATGATTTAATTGAAAATTTTAAGTTATTTCCTGGTGTTGGCGACAAATCTGCAGAACGTTTTGTTTATTGTGTAGATGAAATGACAGAAGATGAGGTAAAAGCTTTTGCGGAAAATTTAAAAAAATTTAAAAAAAATATAAAAAAATGTGATATATGTGGTCATTATACTTCTAATAATAATATTTGTAGTATTTGTTCAGATAAAAGTAGAGATTTAACAACAATTTGTGTTGTTGAGGATTCTAAAAGTGTTTTTAAATTTGAAATGTCTGGAACCTATAAAGGACTATATCATGTTCTAGGTGGTTTAATTTCGCCGATTGATGGTATAAATCCAGAAGATATTAATATTAGCAATTTGATTTCAAAAAGATTAAACGAAAATGTTAAAGAGGTTATAATTGCTTTAACTCCTTCTATAGAAGGTGAAACAACGTCATTATATTTACAAAAATTATTAGAAAACAAAAATGTTAAGGTATCGAGATTGTCTTATGGACTTCCAATTGGTTCTGATATTGAATATTTGGATCCTATAACTTTAACTAAAGCTATAGATGACAGAAAATTTATCTCATAATATTTGTGACTTATAATAAAATTTAATGGTGATATCATTGAAAAAAATTATGTTGATAATAAAAAAGATTGTTATGGCTTTATTTATGTTATACTCTTTTAATTTAATTATTGGTTATGCAGGTATATTAATACCAATTAATTTGTGTAGTATAGTATTGGTTAGTATTTTTGGAGTTCCGGCAGTTTTTAGCCTTATAGTTTTAACACGTTTTTTATAATCAATAAGGAGATTTCATTTATGAAAAATAAATTGGATAAATTGTTTAAAAGTCAAAGTGAAAATGATAAAATTGGACATGCTTATTTAATTGCTAATACCAATTTAGAAAATATTTCTGAAGAATTAAGTAACGTATTATCAGATTATATCTTTGGTACTAAAATTGAACTAAATAACAATCAAGATATTTTTATTCTAGAACCAGAAAATGAAATTATTAAAAAGAATCAGATTTATGAACTGAAATTTTTTTTAAATAAAACTTCTCAAATTAGTGGCAAAAAAGTATATATAATAAATCATACTGAATTATTAAATTCTTATAGTTCTAATATTTTATTAAAAATTTTAGAAGAGCCCGAAAATAATATTTTTGCGTTTTTAATTACTTCAAATATAGATGCAGTAATTAAAACAATTAAATCTAGATGTCAAATTCTATTTTTAGCTTCTGAAGACAATGAAACTAATGAATTAGAAAATGTTGATTTGTATCAACAAGCATTAGACATAATTAGTTTAATAGAAGAAAATGCATCTAGTTTTTTTCCTTATGCATATCAATTGGTATCAGTAAAAAATGATAAAAAATACATGAGAGTATTGTTAGATAATATGTTAAAAATTTATGAGCAGTGTTTATTAAATAATTTATCAATTAGCACAAACTGTTTAAAAAATGAAAAATTCATAAAAATTTCTTCTATGATGAATAATGATGATATAATTAAAAAAATAGTTATTATAAATAAATTTTTAAATTATTTAAATTTTAATTTGAACAATTCATTATTTATTGATAAATTATTATTAGAGTTGGGTGATGCAAAATGATAGATATAATAGGCGCTAGTTTTAAAGAAAACGGTAAAATTTATTATTTTAATTCAAATAATTTTGAATTAAAGGAAAAGGATTATATTATTGTTGAAACTGAAAGAGGTTTACAATTTGCTAAAGTTATAAATAAAAAAACTATTAATGAAAAAATTGTGATAAATAATCTTAAAAATGTTGTTAGAAAAGCTAACGAATTAGATTTCAAAAAGAATCAAAAAAATGAAAATGATGCTAGTGTAGCATTAAAAAATGCGACAAAAATTGCTGAAAAGCTTAAGCTTAATATGAAATTCATAGAAGCATCTTTTACTTTTGATAGAAACCAACTTATGTTTTATTTTTTGGCAGATAATAGAGTTGATTTTAGAGATTTAGCTAAAGAATTAGCTTCAATTTATAAAACTAGAATAGAATTACGACAAATAGGTGTAAGAGATAAAGCTAAAGAAATATCTGGAGTTGGTCTTTGCGGTAGAGAACTTTGTTGTTCAAGTTTTTTGTGTGATTTAGATTCAGTTACTATTAATATGGCAAAAAATCAGAATTTATCATTAAATCCAAGTAAAATTAATGGCTTATGTGGAAGGTTATTATGTTGCTTAAAGTATGAGGATGATTTATATACATATAATCGTAAAGATATGCCAAATGTTGGAGATATAGTCAGTACTATTAAAGGCGATGGGAAGGTTTTATCAGTTGATATTCCAAGAAGAAAATTTATTGTAGAAGTTCCTAAAGAGGGTAATTTAGAACTTTCTTTAATTGATGATGAGGATAAAAATGCAAGAAGTAATTAACGATTTGCTAAATTATAATAATTTAAAAATAGTACAATGTAATAAATATTTTAATTTTAGTTTAGGTTCTGTGTTGTTAGCTAATTTTATTAAAATCAAGCCTACAACTAAAAAAATAATAGATTTAGGAACTGGAAATGCTCCAATTTTGTTAATATTATCTACTAAAGTAAAAAAAAATGTTGATTTAATTGGTGTGGAACTACAAAAAGAAGTCTATAAATTGGCTGTAAAATCTTTAAAGATAAATAATTTAATTAATAGAATAAATTTGTTAAATATGGATATTAAAAATATATCTGATTACTATGAATCGGATGTCTTTGATATAGTAGTTTCTAATCCGCCATATTTTAAGTATGATTGCGATAGTAAAATAAATGAAAATGAAGTTAAGTCTATTGCAAGACATGAAATTTGCATTAACATTGATGGTTTATTGGCAGTTAGTAAAAAAATTTTAAAAAATAAAGGCAGTTTGTATTTGATTCACAGAACTGAAAGGTTTATTGAAATCATGTCCAAATTAAGAAAAAATAATTTAGAGCCTAAAAGAGTTCAATTTATTTATCCAAAAAAGGAGAAAGATTCAAATTTATTTTTAGTTGAAGCTGTAAAAAATGGCAATAGTTCTTTAAAAATAGAATCACCTTTGATTATACATAATAAAGATGGTGCTTATACTAAAAAAATTATTGAATTGTTTGGAGGATCAAATGATACAAAAGAGTTATAATGAAGTTAATAAGTTATATTTGGTACCAACACCAATAGGTAATATGCGCGATATAACCTATAGAGCTGTAGATGTTCTTAATAATGTTAAAATTGTATACTCTGAAGACACTAGGGTTACTAAAGTTTTATTTGATAAATATGGTATAAAAACTAAATTAGTTTCTTGTCATAAATTTAATGAAAAAACAATTTATCCACAAATTGTTAATAATTTAAAAAATGGGTTTGATGTTGCTTTAGTTACTGATCGTGGAACGCCCTTGATAAGTGATCCAGGATATATTGTTAGCAATGAAGTAATTAAAAATGGATTTTGTGTTGTCTCTTTACCTGGGCCAAGTGCATTGCTGCCAGCACTTAATATGTCAAATATAAAAGCTGATAGATTTTTGTTTTATGGATTTTTAAGTAGTAAACAAGATGAAAGCATTTTACAGTTAAAATTATTAAAAAACATAAACTTTACACTTGTTTTATATGAATCTCCACATAGGTTGATAAAAACTTTACAAAATATAAAAAATATTATGGGAAATAAAAGAATTTCTATTTCCCGGGAAATATCTAAAATTCATGAAGAAGTTTTTCGCGGATCTGTTCAAGAAGCTATTGATGCTTACTATGAACCAAAAGGAGAGTTTGTTATAGTGATTGACAATAATGAAAAACTTAGTGATGTGAATTATGCATTTGATGAGTTAAAAGAATTGATTAGTTATGGAATGGATAAAAAAGGAGCAATGAAATATATTTCAAAAAAGTATGATGTTAGTAAAAATTTATTGTATAATATGCTTGAGGAGAATAGTATATGAAGTTGATTGTTGGTTTGGGTAATCCTGGAGTTGAATTTAAGTACACTAGACATAATATTGGTTTTTTGGTAATCGATAGATATTTAGACAATGTTAAATTTAAAAAAAAATTTAATGGTGAATATTATATTGATGGATCAAAAAATGTTATTTTTTTGAAACCGATGAATTATATGAATTTGTCAGGTGAGGTTGTTAAAAAATTTGTGGACTATTTTAATATAAATATATCTGACATATTAATAATTTATGATGATATAGCTTTTGAGTTAGGCACTATAAAAATCAAACCAGATGGTTCAGCTGGTGGGCATAATGGTATTAAGAATATAATAGCCTTGCTTGGAAATAATAAAATTAAAAGGATTCGTATTGGAATTGGAAATTCTAATAAAGATGTTAAAGATTATGTTTTAGGTAAATTTTCTAATGATGAGTTAATTAAAGTAGAAAAGGTTATAAAAAATGTTAGTGAAATTATAGATAATTATTTGTTAATGGATTTTGAAAAACTAATGAGCAAATATAATTAAGTGGTGTTTATGAAAAATGAGATATATAAAAGTATTTTTAATTTTAGCATAGAAAATAATTTAAAATTATCAATTTCTAATAACGAAATATATAATCAATTAGTTTTATATATCTTTTTTTCTTTGCAAAAAGATTTAATTATTTTAGTTCCAACTTTAAATGATGCAAATAAACTTTTTAACAATTTAAAAAGTTATTTAAATGATGTTTATATATTTCCAGAAGATGATTATTTGACTAAAAAAGCAATTGCTGCATCAAGTGATTTATTGTATTTAAGAATGAATTTTTTAAATTCAATAGAAAATAAAAATAAAAAAATTCTTATTTGTCATGTTAATAGTTTTATAAAAAAGTTACCTAAAAAAAGTGATTATATTTCAAAAACCATAAAAATTTATTTAAATCAAAAAATAGACAGAACAGAATTTTTAAATAATTTATTAAACATAGGATATAAAAAGGAATCACTTGTAACAAATGTCGGAGAATTTGCCGTACGTGGTTATGTTATTGATATTTTTCCTTTTCAGGCTGATCATCCAGTAAGAATAGATTTTTTTGACGATGAAATATCTAATATTTCTTATTTTAATGAACTATCACAAAGAACTATAAGTGATGAAAAATTTATATTAGTAAAACCACTAATTGATGATTTTAATGGTAGTTCAAGTTCAATTATAGACTATTTAAATGATCCATATGTAATTCTTCAAAATTATGATCAATCGAAAAATATAATGAACAACATTATTAATCAGATAAAATATTATGATAATGATTTTTCTGCAATATTTTTTTTGAATGAAATGAACATTAATAAAAAAATCTATGTTGATTTGATAAATAGTTCTGATAATTATGATTATATTTTCATATCAGAATCTGTAATAAATTATAAAAATAAAATTGATCTTTTTTTGGATACTTTAAAAAAAGAAAATGTATATTTATGTACAACTAATAATAATTTTATAAAAAAAATTAAGGATTGTTATAGTAAAGTAAATATTATTAATTGTGATTTGAATTCTGGTTTTATATATAATAATATTACTTACTTATCTGACAATGATCTAGTAGAAAAAAGAGAAAAAACTTCTTTTAGCGGGTATAAATTGGGCAGAAAGATCAACGACATTGACAAATTATGCATTGGTGATTATGTAGTTCATAAAAATCATGGTATTGGAATTTACAAGGGTATTTCCACTATAACTAAGAATTCAATAAAAAAAGATTATATTTTAATTCAGTATAAAGGAAATGATAAATTGTATTTATCAATTGATAACATTGATAAGTTGTACAAGTATTCGTCTAGAGAAGGTGTGAAGCCTAAGATTAATAAATTAAATAGTATTGAATGGCAAAAAACAAAAATAAAAATAAAAAATAAAATTAGAGATATTAGCAATGAACTTATTGAAATTTATAAGAAAAGATCACAAATTAAAGTTGAACCTTTTTTAAAAGATGATCCACTTCAATTAGTTTTTGAAAATGAGTTTCCATATGATTTTACTAGTGACCAAGAAAAGGCAACATTACAAATTAAAAGGGACTTGGAAAGCGGAAAACCTATGGAAAGGTTGCTTTGTGGCGATGTAGGATATGGTAAAACTGAGGTTATTTTTAGGGTGATTTTTAAAACTGTTTTAAATAATAAACAAGCTATGTATCTTTGCCCAACAACTTTGCTTTCTACACAGCAATATAAATCAGCATTAGAAAGATTTAAAAATTTTAGTGTTAATATGGCTTTGCTCAATAGACATACAACAACAAAAGAGGCAAAAAGAACACTTGAAGACTTGAAAAGCGGAAAAATAGATATTATTTTTGGGACTCATAGATTATTAAGTAATGATGTTCGTTTTAAAGATTTGGGTTTGTTAGTTGTAGACGAAGAGCATAGATTTGGAGTAATGCATAAGGAAAAAATAAAAAAAATAAAGGAAAATGTGCATGTGTTAAATGTTTCTGCTACACCAATTCCTAGAAGTTTACAGATGTCGTTAATCGGAATTAGGGATTTATCTTTAATTGAAACTCCACCTAAAAATAGATATCCGGTACAAACTTATGTTATTTCTTATGATAAATATATTTTAAGAGAAATAATTTTGAAAGAATATAGTAGACAAGGCCAAGTATTCATTTTGTATAATAATATTATAAACATGGATAAGGTTTTAAATGAATTTAAAAAAATAATTCCTGAAGTGAAATTTGCTTATGCACATGGAAAAATGAATAAAATGCAAATTAATTCAATAATGGATGATTTTGTTGAAAAAAAATTTGACGTTCTTTTAAGTACAACTATTATAGAAAATGGAATTGATATTCCTAACGCTAATACTGTTGTAGTAATCGATGCTGATAAATTTGGTTTAAGTCAATTATATCAAATAAGAGGAAGAGTTGGTCGCGGTGATAGAATTGCTTACGCATATTTAATGTATGATAAAGGTAAAATATTAAATGAAAATGCGCAAAAACGATTAGAAGCAATTAAGGAATTTACTGAGTTAGGTAGTGGTTATAAGTTAGCTATGCGTGATTTAAGCATTAGAGGTGCTGGTGATTTGTTAGGTAGTGAACAAGCTGGATTTATTGATAGTGTTGGTGTTGATATGTATTTAGAACTTGTAAATGAAGAAATTAACAACGAAAAAGAAGAACAAACAGATATAGTGCTTGATGATGTGGAAACTCACATTGACAGTAATTATTCAGATGAAGAGGATGTTATTCTTTCGTTACATAAAGAAATTACATCTATACAATCTATTGAAGATTTGAAGAAAATCCATGAAGAAATAAAAGATAGATTTGGATATACGGATGAAAAATTAGAAGTATATATGTATCAAGAATTAATTGAAAAAATAATAAACAAATATAATATAATAATTGCAATAAATACAAATCAAAAGATTTCAATTAGATTAAACTTCGATATATATAATAAATTAAATATTGAGGATTTATTTGTTCAAGCTACAAAAATAGAAACGAAATTTAATTTTATTTATCGTGGTAATTCAATTTTTATAGAGTTAAATAAAAATAATTTAGAAAAACACTATGTAATTTATGTGGCTAAATTATTGATTTATATAGAAAAGGAATTAAATAAAACCTCAATTTGAGGTTTTATTTTGAATTATTATATCTTTTTTTGCATTTTTCTATTAACATTATTGCTGAATCTTTGTTATAAAACTCTTTTGCTTCTACTTTTATATTTTGTAAGGTTTTATAATTTTGAAAAAAATCTTTTATCTCATCCTTTATGTGGTTTATATCGTCTATTTCTTGAATGTGGTTAAATCTTGGATCTTTATCAACAACTGCAATAATTTTTTCGTCTTGCTGGCCATTGTCAATAACACTTAAATATCCTAATACTCTTGCATCAACGACACATCCGGGAAAAGTAGGATAAGAACTTATTATTAATATGTCGAGTGGATCTCCGTCTAATGATAGTGTATTTTCAATAAATCCATATTCTCCTGGATAAGTTAATGCACTATATAAAACTCTGTCCAATTTTATTTTTCCTGTTTTTTTGTTAACTTCATATTTATTTTTTGTTCCCATGGGAATTTCAATAGTACTTTCATATACTGTATTCATTTTCACTCTCCTATTTTGAGTATATTTTATATAACTAATCTTGTCAATAAACAGCGTATAATATTTGTCATATTAAGTAAACTAACTAATGAGGTGTACTATGGTAAATACAGGATTGGTTAGAAAAATTGATGAGCTAGGTAGAATTGTTGTACCAAAAGAGATTAGGAGAAGTTTAGGCATAAAAGATGGCGAAGAAATGGAAATTTACATTGATGAAAGTAGTATTATTTTAAAAAAATTTCAAAGACTTTTAACTTTTAAAGATTTATTATTTAATTATGTTGGGTTATTTGATAAAGTAATGCCTATATCTTTAATAATAACTGATAGAGATAGTGTAATTTTGACTAATAAAAGTGAATATAAGGATTTAGAAAATAAAAAAGTAAGTAATAATTTGAATAAAATATTTGATGAAAGAAAAGATGGGGTTGGATTAAATTTGAATATCTCTGAAAACATGGTTATTAAAGGATATTATTATATAAAACCAATTATAATTAATACTGATTTAATTGGATCTATAATTTGTATTTCTGATAAAGAAATTAATAAAGAGGAAAAATTAGCAGTTGATATTATCGATGCTTTACTTAAGGTTAAATTAGAAACTGACTAGACAATTTTTTTTATTTAATATATACTTTATTTATATTAAGTAGATAATGTTTACACGATTTATATTACTTAATTCGTGTTTTTTATTGGAGGATTTATGAGAAAATTTGAAAAAATAAGTTTTGAGCAATTTAAAAAAGATGTTAAGAATGATTTTAATTTATATAATAATTATAGTTTGCCAATTAGAAAAACTAAATATAGTGCTGGTTATGATTTTTTGTTAATTGAAGATATTACTTTAAGATCAAATGAAATTTTAAAAATACCTACTGGTTTAAAAGTGAAAATGAATAGCGATGAGATGTTAATGATAATTATTAGGAGTGGAATTGGTTTTAAGTATAATGTTAGATTAACTAATCAAGTTGGTATAATTGAAAGTGACTATTACAATAATGTTAATAACGAGGGGCATATTTGGCTTTCTGTTCAAAATCACAGTGATGAAGATTTAAAATTTGAAAAAGGGAGCTCATTATGTCAAGGAATATTTGTTAAATTTATGACCGTTGATGATGAAAAAGCGGTAAATAATATAAGAATTGGCGGTTTGGGAAGTACTGGTAAATAAAAAATTAGTGTAAATATATTGTAGATTTATGTAAAAAAATGTAAAAGATTGAAAAAGATTGTTTTTTTGGTTGAAATCTATTAAATTAATTGTTATATTTGCTTTGATGCTTATGAAAATAATAGAATATTGTAGAAGTAACAAAAAAAGAATTTTATCAGTTTTAGCAGTAGATGTAGTTATTTTTGTAATGTTATTTGTTAAGGAACAGATTCATTTATATAGTATAATATTTGCGATATTATCAGTTTATTATAGTTATCTTTGGATTAAATATGAGATGTAAAGAGGTTTTGTTATGTATATAGATTCTCATGCACATGTCAATTTTGATATGTATGATGATATTAAAAGTGTTTTAAGTTCAGCACTTAAAAATAATGTAAGGAAAATAATTAATTGTGCAGAAGATTTAAATTCTAGTTTAAAAGTCATTGAGCTCCATAAGCAATATAATTATTTGTATCCTGCTGTTGGAATACATCCTCAAAATGTAGATAATTCTAGTACAGATGATATTGCCAATTTGGAAAAAATTATACGTGATGAAAAGGTGGTTGCGATAGGAGAAATTGGCTTAGACTATTATTATTCTAGGAATAATAGAGAAAGGCAAATTCTTTTTTTTGAGTTACAATTAAAATTAGCTGAAAAATATAATTTGCCTGTAATTATTCATTCTCGTAATGCCACTGATGATGTTTTTAGAATTTTAAAAAATTATACTTTAAAAGGTGTAATTCATTGTTTTAGTGGCAGTATTGAAACTGCAAAAGAGTTCATTAAATTAGGTTATTATTTAGGGATTGGGGGTATTTTGACTTTTAAAAACTCTAAACTTTTTGAAGTTATAAAAGAGGTTCCGCTAGAATATATTTTATTGGAAACTGATTCCCCATTTTTAACTCCTGAACCTTTTAGAAAGTATAAAAATGAGCCTAAATATATTCCGGTAATTGCTAACAAATTAGCTTCAATTAAAGATATTAATGAAGATGATGTAATGCGAATTACTACGGATAATGCTAATCGTGTTTTTGACTTTTAATTGGTTTAATAGTATAATTATTTTACCGAGAGGTGTTTAAATGAAAATATATAAACCGAAAAAGTGGTTGGTTGTTGTTCGTGTTTGTGCATTGTTTTCTTTAATTTTATTATTAGGAACTACAGTTTTAGACACGTCATATAATGTTAATATAAATAATGTTAATTTAAATAAATCTTTAGAAGTTGCTGTTATGGAAGAAAATCACGAAAGTTTATATGTTGCTGAATTATACGATGCAGAGGCAACATTTACTGGCGATTTAACAGCTTATGTGGGTGATTGTCCTTTGTGCTCAGGAATTTTGGCTTGTCACCCGAGAACAAACGTTTTAGAAAGTGGAATTTACTTTAATGATTCTGAATATGGCGAGGTTAGGATTGTAGCGACAAGCAGTAAATATTCTTGCGGAACAATTTTGAGATTTAATGTAGATAAAATTGGGGAAGAACCTATAATTGCTATTGCTATGGATAGAGGCGTAGGTGGAAATGATGTTGATTTATTAGTTGATGATGTTAATTATGCAACTCAAAATATAGGAAGAGTTAAAAATCAAACTTTTGAAGTTTTAAGATATGGCTGGTAATATGGATCAATTTAAATTTAAAAAAAGTTTGGGTCAAAATTTTTTGCGTGATAAAAATATTTTAAATAAAATAATAAATTCATCTAATATTTCATCAAATTCTTTAATTATTGAAATTGGTCCTGGCGATGGTTCTTTAACTGAGTATCTATTAAAAACAGGTAATAATGTTTTGGCTTTTGAAATAGATCAAAGATTAAAAAAACCTTTAGAGTTGTTAGTAAAACAATTTCCTAATTTTGAAGTTGTTTTTGAGGATTTTCTTAAAGTTGATGTAGATATATATTTGGATAAATATAGTTATGAAAAATTATATGTTATTGCTAACATTCCTTACTATATTACTACGCCTATTATAACTAAGGTAATTGACGAAATAAATCCTGATATTTTTTGCATTATGATCCAAAAAGAAGTTGGAGATAGATTAATAGCTAAGCCTAATTCAAGAAATTATGGGTCATTGAGTGTTTATGCTCAATTTAGATATAATATAAGTAAAGTATGTGATGTTAGTAAAAACTCTTTTTTTCCAAAACCTGACGTTGATAGTGTGGTTTTAAGGTTTGAAAAAAAGTTGTTAAATTATGATATTGATGATACAGATTTATTTTTTAACTTTATTAAGGATGCATTTAAACATAAAAGAAAAAATTTAAAAAATAATTTATATAAATATGATTTAGTTAAAATTGAAAAATTTTTAAAGACAATAAATAAGGATTTGACTTATAGAGCTGAGCAAATAAGTATAGAAGAATTTGTTAATTTATATATATATTTGACGGGGAAATAATAGTTTTATGAATACTATTATTTTTTTTTAATATATTTAATTAGGTGATTTATGATAAATGTTGGAGATTATGTAACTCGAAGAAGTTATAATCATGATATTGTTTTTTTAGTTATTGATAAAATTGATAAAAATTGTATTTTACAAGGTGTTGATGTAAGACTAATTGCTGATGCTGATGAAAGTGATTTAGTTTTAAGTGATAAAAGAGAAAGCGGTGAAGAAGACCTTTATAAATGTATTAAAGAAATAGAGTTAGATAGAAGTGAATATTTTTATTTGCCTGGAAAAGTTCTTCATTTAGACGGTGATGATTCGTATTTAAAAAGGTGTATGGAATTTTATAAAAAGGCAAATGTAACGGCTTATGGTAAAGCTATAAAGGAGTCTATGATGTATAAAGATGTTGGAAAATATTTAGACAGTGTTAATCCGGATGTTTTGATTGTAACTGGTCATGATGCAATTTTAAAAAAAAGAATTTCTGACAAAAATTTATATAAAAATAGTGATAATTTTATAAAGTGTGTAAAAGAGGCTCGAAAAATTAAAAGAGATAATTTAATAATAATTGCTGGTGCTTGTCAAAGTAATTATGAGGAACTTATTAAAGCTGGTGCTACATTTGCGTCTAGTCCTAAAAGAATTAATATTCATGCCTTGGATCCAGCTATAATAGCAACTAATATTTGTTTAACTGAAAAAGGAAAACCTATTGACTTATTGAGCTTACTTGAAAAAACGAAATATGGAAAAGATGGTATTGGTGGATTGAAAACCAAAGGTGTAATGAATGTTGGATATCCTAGAAATGAGGTTTAAATGAATATTGAAAAAGTTAAATTAAATATTTTAAAATTAAAAGGTAAAGAAATAATATTAAAAATTAACATTGGCAGAAATCGATATGAAAGTGTTATTGGTGTAGTTCAAGGCATTTATCCGTACGTATTTACTGTACAGTCTGGTAAAGAATTAAAAACTTTTTCATATGTTGATTTATTAACTAAAAACGTGATAATAGTAAACTGAAATTATCTATTGTAAGTAAGTCTTGATTTTAAATTTATATTGTTGTAAAATAATTGTAGTTTACAAGGAGGAATGGAACTATGAAAATAACATCAGTTACAATACGTAAAATTGAAAAAGAAGATTCTAGAATGAAAGGAATTGCATCTGTATTATTAGATGATGAGTTCGCTGTTCATGATATAAGAATCATTGAAGGAACAAAAGGTTTATTTATAGCTATGCCAAGTAGAAAGACAAGTACTGGCGGGTATAGAGATATTTGTCATCCAATTAGTCAAGAAGTACGTAGTATGTTTGAAAAAGAAATTTTAGATGCATACGAAAATGCTGAAAATGTTTCAAATGAAGAAGAAACAGAAGAATAAATAGTGATTATGTAGCCCTTTTGGGCTTTTTTTGTTCTATAATTTTTAATAAGTTAATATTATTAATTAGGTGATATTAATGGACAAAGTTAAAGACGTTGAAAACACTTTTAATCATTCAATACAGATTGGTGAAAGAAAAACTTTATATATTACTGGAGTTAAAAAGCTAGAAAATTTTGATAATGAAGAATTTTTTTTAGAAAGTGTTTTAGGATATATTTTAATTAAAGGTGAGGAATTGGAATTAATTAAATTAGATACTTTTCAAGGTACTTTATCTATAAAAGGTAAAATAAATAGCGTGAACTATTTGGAAGAGGGAAATAAAAAGTTAAAAGCCGAAAGTGTTTTGTCTAAGTTGTTCAAATGAGTTTAAAAGTTCAGATATTATCATTCATTTTTTCTCTCTTTTTTGGTTCTATTTTTTCGTATTTTTACTCATATTTTTATAAATTGTTTTATAAAACAAAATTTATTTATAAAATTTTAATTAATTTTTTATTTACTTTAGATTTTTTATTATTATATTTTTTACTTTTAATTAAAATTAATAATGGCGTTTTGCATATTTATTTTTTTATAATTTTTATTTCATCTTTTATAATTTTTAATAAGTATAATATGTATTTGAGAAAATATTTAAAAGTTCAATCTTATAAAAAAAAATAATGTAAAGTTTTGTTTTTATTGTTGAGATATAAATTTTTAAATGATATACTTTGTTATAGGATGGATTAAAGTATGAAAAAGGTTACTAAAAAGGACAGAAGACGAATAACTTTGCTTATAATTATATTTATACCATTGCTTACTATTTTTATGAGTAATATGTTTAGTTATTGGTCTCAAATTTATAATAATATAAAAGAAAAAAAAGAGTTGGAATTATTATATAGAGAGATTTTAGAGGAAGAAGAAACATTAAAAAGTGAAATTGTTAAACTGCAAGATGATGAATATGTTGCTAGGTACGCGCGCGAAAAGTATTTGTATTCTAAAGATGGTGAAATAATAATAAAAATTAAATAAAAGTCAAGTCTATATTAAGATTTGACTTTTTGTTATAATTTATTTGGTGAATAATATGAACGTAATTTATTCTATGGAAGATATTAATATAATTGGTAAAAGTGTTTTTTTGGCTGGACCCATACCTAGAGATAATAATGCCACTTCTTGGAAAAATGATGCAATTTCTATACTTTTAGAAAATGGTTTTGGAGGAACGGTTTTAGTTCCAGAAAAAAGAAATTTTGTTGCCAAAGTTGATTATATGGATGAAGTACATTGGGATTTAGAAGCTTTAGAAAAATGCGATTTAATTGTTTTCTGGATCCCTAGAAAAAAACCATATATGTTAGGTCTTACAACAAATGTTGAATTTGGTTATTATATTAATAAGAAAAAGATTTTGTATGGTAGGCCAAATGATGCGGATGATATTATTTATTTAGATTGGCTTTATAAGAAGGATACTGGGAATATTCCTTTTGATAATTTAGAAGATTTGTTAAAAAAAGCAATAAAAATTTTGATGTAGAGAGAAGTGATAATATGAATAAATTAAACGAAAAACAAGAAGAAGCTGTTAATTTTAAAGATGGTCCTTGTTTAGTTTTGGCTGGCGCAGGTAGTGGTAAAACAAAAGTTTTGACAGAAAGAATTATTAAACTTATTGATACAGGTGTATCACCTTATAATATATTAGCTATCACATTTACTAATAAAGCTGCAAAAGAAATGAAAGATAGAATTTCTATAAAACTTGATGATTTTTCTGATAATATTTACGTTGGAACTTTCCACTCTTTTGGATTGAAAGTAATAAGAGAGAATTATAAAGATTTGGGCTTTGATAGGAATATTTCAATTATTGATAGGGAAGATATGAATAGTATTATCAAAAAGATATTAAAGGAACTAGATGTTGATGTTAAGTTAGTGCCTATTAAATATGTTATTAATAAAATTAGTTTTGCTAAAAATGAAAATTTGAGTCCTGAAGAATATAGTAAATTTATGAAAGGTTATATTGATGAAACAGTTATTAAGGTTTATTCAAAATATGTATCAGTATTAAAAAGCAATAATTCTGTTGATTTTGACGATTTACTGGTTTTGCCGTTAAAATTATTTAAACAAAATAATGAGATTTTAGAAAAATATCAAAATCATTATAAATATATTTTGGTTGATGAATACCAAGATACAAATACTGTTCAATATGAATTGTGCAAGGTTTTAGCAAGTAAATATAAAAATATTTTTGTGGTTGGCGATATTGATCAAAGTATATATGGTTGGCGTGGGGCAAATTTTGAAAATATACTTAATTTTGAAAAAGATTATAAGGACTCTAAGTTAATCATCTTGGAAGAAAATTATAGAAGTACTAAAAATATATTGGATGCTGCAAATAGTGTGGTCAAACATAACGTTAAAAGAAAAGAAAAAAATCTTGTTAGTACTAAAGATATTGGAGAAAAAATAAAATATATTAGATGTTGTAGTGAAATAGATGAAGCTAAAACTGTCGTTGATGAAATAAAAAAAATAGTTTTATCTGGTAAAAAGTATTCTGATATAGGTATATTATATAGAACTAATGCTCAAAGTCGTGTTATTGAAGAAGCATTATTGAAAGAAAATATACCTTATAAAGTTGTTGGTAGTTATTATTTTTATAATAGAAAAGAAATAAAAGATTTAATTGCTTATTTAACGTTAATATATAATCCTAAAGATAATGAAAGTTTAGAACGTATTATAAATGTTCCAAAACGTAAAATTGGAAATAAAACTATAGAAAAAATTAGAGAAAAAGCAAACGAATTAGGTATTTCTATGTTTGAGGCAATAGAAGATGGAACTGCACTTGATTTTAAAAATGTAATTTTAAAATTAATGGAAGAATCAAAAAATGTTAATTTATCTGATTTAATTGATAAAATATTAGAATATACTGGAATGAAAAGTGAGCTTGAGAGTATAGGCGGGATTGATAGTGAAATTAGACTTGAAAATTTGCAAGAATTTAAAAGTATAGCTTTGGCTTTTGAAGAAAGGGGCATATATTCTTTAGAAGAATTTCTTGAAAATATTGCACTAGTCAGTGATTTTGGGCAATATAAAGATACTGAAGACTGTGTT
This sequence comes from uncultured Bacilli bacterium, assembly GCA_944350305.1. Taxonomy (GTDB): domain Bacteria; phylum Bacillota_I; class Bacilli_A; order RF39; family UBA660; genus CALVVN01. The sequence goes on along the minus strand of CALVOO010000001.1, from coordinate 17,861 downwards.
AATGTTATGACATTACATTCTGCTAAAGGACTTGAATTTGATGTGGTTTTTTTAACTGGTATGGAGGAGAATGTTTTTCCATATTTTAGGTCAGTTGATAATGAAGACGAACTTGAGGAAGAAAGAAGATTGTGTTATGTTGGCATTACTAGAGCTAAAGAAAAATTGTACTTATTAAATGCTAAACGAAGGACGTTATTTGGAAGAACTGATGTTAATTCTCCTAGTAGGTTTGTTAATGAAATAACACCTGATTTGTTAGAGAGTAATGAAATAATAGTGAATAATACTATTTGTAATGATATGTATGATGAAGAAAGAAACTCTGAGTTAAAAGTTGGAGATAAAGTGAAACATGTTAAGTATGGTTATGGTGTTGTTGTACAGATAGATGGAAGTATAGCGTCTATTGCATTTAATCATAATATTGGAATAGTTAAAATTATGAAAACTCATAAAAGTCTTGAAAAAATTGAGGATTTTGAAGAATATTAGTATTTTAAAAGAGATAATATTGTTTTATAATTAAATAGGTGAATATAAATGAATAGGATGCAAGAATTAGTAGATTTATTGAATAAATATAATTATGAGTATTATACGTTGGATGCTCCATCAATTAGTGATGCTGAATATGATAGATTAATGCAAGAACTTATTGTTCTTGAAAAAAAATATCCTGATAAGGTGTTGCAAAATAGTCCTACTCAAAAAATTGGTGGACAAATAATAAGTGAATTTGATAAAGTTGTTCATAATGTAGGTATGTTTAGTTTGGGTAATGTTTTTAACGAGGAAGAAATTTTAGATTTTGATAAAAAGATTAAAAAAATTATTCATAATGTCGAATATGTAGCAGAGCTTAAAATTGATGGAATGGGAGTTAGTTTGGAATATAAAAATGGGATTTTATTTCAAGCTTCAACAAGGGGCGATGGAACTGTAGGAGAAGATATTACGCATAATGTGAAAACTATTAAAAGTATTCCATTAAAACTTAATGAAAATGTAGATATAGTTGTCCGAGGCGAAATTTATATGAGTAAAAAAAGTTTTGAGGAATTAAATAGCCTAAGAAAGGAAAGCGGACAATCTTTATTTCAAAATCCTAGAAATGCTGCTGCAGGAAGTGTTAGACAATTAGATTCATCTATAACGGCTTCTAGAAAATTGGATGCTTTTTTATATCATTATCCTTTGACTCCTTTTAAAACGCATTATGAGAGTTTGGAATATATGAAAAAATTAGGTTTTAAAGTAAATCCAAATATTAGATTATGTAAAAATATTTATGAAGTTATAGATTACATAAATAAGTGGACTGAGTTAAGGAATACTTTGCCTTATGAGATTGATGGAGTAGTTATCAAAGTTAATGACGTTACTAAATATGATGAAATAGGTTATACTGCTAAAGTTCCTAAGTGGGCAACTGCTTATAAGTTTCCTGCGCAGCTTGTTTTAACAAAGTTAAAGGATATAATTTTTACTGTCGGTAGAACTGGAATGATAACGCCTAATGCTGTTTTGGAACCTGTTAAAATTATGGGTAGTACTGTTAGTCGAGCAACATTACATAATGAAGATTATGTTTTAAATAAGGATATAAAGATTGGCGATTATGTTTATATTAAAAAAGCTGGTGACGTAATACCGGAAGTTGTAAGCGTAGAATTAAATAGGAGAAAAGATGTAAAAGATTTTGTTATGATTCATAAATGTCCAATATGTGGAGAATATTTGACAAAACCTGATGGATTTGTGGATAGTTATTGTTTAAATGAAGAATGCCCAGCAAGAAATATTGAAAAGTTAATTCATTTTGTTAGTAGAGATGCAATGAATATTGAGGGCTTAGGAGAAAGAATTATTGAAGATTTTTATAATTATGGTTTTATAAAAGATTTTTCTGATATTTATAATTTAAAAAATAAAAAAGAGGAATTGATAGAATTAGAAGGTTTCGGAAATAAAAGTGTAAATAATATTTTAGAAAATATAGAAAATAGTAAGAATAATTCTATGGAGCGTTTGCTTTTTGCTTTAGGTATCAATGGAATTGGAGCTAAAAAAGCTAAACTTATTTCTAAGCAATTTTCTAACATTGAAGATTTATCTAAAGCTCAATTTGATGAGCTAAATGATATTAAAGATATCGGACCTATTTTATCTAAAAGTATAGTTGAATATTTTAGAAATGAAGATAATTTAAATGAATTGCAAAAATTAAAAGATGCCGGTGTTAATTTTAGTTATATTGGTAAAAAAATAGAAATGGATGAAGAATATGCTGGTAAAAAGTTTGTGATTACAGGAAGTTTTGATTTTGTCAGTAGAAAAGAAATAAAGGAATTTATTGAAAATAAGGGTGGTTACACTAGTGAAAGTGTTTCTAAAAAAACAAATGTTGTAATTGTTGGTAAGGATCCTGGTAAAAAATATGAAGACGCAGTGAATTTAAATATCCCTATTTGGAATGAAGAAGTATTAAAAAGTAAATTAGGAATAATGTAAACTAGAAAAGTATAATAAAATATAGTATAATCTATAAAGAGGTGACAAGTGTGAAACGTATATTATCTGAAAACAAAGTGCTATTAGTTCTTGCAATTATAATTATTGTAAGTTTAATTGTTATAGGTGTTTCAATGGTTATGTATTTTTATACTGGAAATGGAAAAGACGAATATGGTGATAGATTGCAAGGTATCGAAAATGTTGAAATTTCAAATGATATAGATAAAAAAGTTGCGGAATTATATACTGATATTGCTGCTTTTAATGAAGTTGTAGTTAATGTTAAAGGAAAAATTATTTATATTAATATTGATATAAAAGAGAATTTGTCGCTTGTGGATGCACAAAGTTTGGCAATTAAGTCTTTAGAAGCGTTCAGTGAAGAAGAAAAAAGTTTTTATGATATACAAATTATAATCACTGCTAAAACTACTGAAGAAGAAAGTGATATTTATCCATTAATGGGTTATAAGAATGCAAAAAATAGCCAAGTTGTGTGGACTAATTAGGAGATAATATATGAAAAATCAAATTGTTAAAAAGAAATATTTAATTCTTGCGGGTGTTGGACTTGTAGTTGTAGCTCTATTGGTATTTTTAATAATATTTTTTGCTAATTCTGAAGATGAATATTCATTTTTAGAAAAAAATTGGATTAATTCTAATGTAAATAATGTTATTGATATAAATGTACCAAGTGACATACCTGTATTCAATTCGTCTGGAAAAGGTGTTTTTATTGACTTTGTTAATGATTTTGAACTTGATACAAATTTATCTTTAAATGTTGTAAGTACAAATACTAATTATTCTTTTAACTTAAAAAATGAATTAAATGACTATGATTTAGTTTTATATAAAGATCATTATGTTTTAGTGTCTCCTGATAAAACAACTTTTTCTTCTATTAATGAGCTAAAAGATCAAAGTGTTGCTGTTTTATCTAGTGATCTTTCTGTTGTTAGTGAATATATGAAAGATTATTCAGGAATAAATTATAAGTCTTATTCTACTTTAAAAGAAATGCAAAATTCATTTGATGAGGGTGTTAGTTATGCGATTATTCCACTTTATAGATATGTTGATACTATAATTTATGATGATTTAAATATTATATATCATTTAGATGGTTTGAATTATTATTATACATTAAGTATGCCTCAAAGTGATGATAGATTGAATGATATTTTTACAAAGTTTTTAAATAGGTGGAGTGAAGAACTAGAGAAAAGTATTAATTCTAATTTGATTGATATATATTATAATGCTAATGAATTAAGTGATGTTCAAAAAGAAAGTATAGTAAATGATGATTATATAGTTGGTTATATTAAGAATTTGCCTATTGAAGGTAAAATAAATAGAGAGTTTAATGGTTTATCGAATATATATTTAAAGAAATTTTCTGAATTTACTGGTGCTACTTATAAATATGTGAAGTATTCAAATATTAATGATTTAGTTAATGCTTTAAATAAAAAGAAAGTAGATTTAGTGTATAATTATTATTCAATTAGTAATTCTAATTATGAACCTACTGTCGGGCTTGGAAATACAAAGTATGTTTTGTTAGCTCATAATAGTAATAATTTTATTACGAAATCTTTAAGTTCTTTAAAAAATGTTAAGGTTAAGATTGTTTCTGGAACTAATTTGAGTAATTATATAGAACAAAATGGCGCTGTTTTAGTTAAATATGATAGTTATGATGAATTATTTAAAGATTTATCTGATGATGATTTAATTATAATGGAAAAAGAATCATATGAATTTTATAAAAATGATAAATTAAATGATTATGGTGTTAGGTTTTTTGGTGAAGCATCTGTTGCTGCAAATTATCTAATGAATGTGGATAATTCTATATTTAATAATTTATTTAAGTTTTATATGACATTGATTTCTTCTGAGGAAACTAAATTAGAGGCGTTGAATGATACTATAAATGAAAAAAATGCTAATATATTATTAAATTTTGTGTTAAGTAATATAACATATATATTAATATTGGTATTTGCAATTACTTTATTTTTCTATTTATTAAATAGAAAAATTAAGGTTACTAAGAAAATTAAAAAAGAAGATAAGCTTATGTATTTGGACGTTATGACTAATTTAAAAAATAGAAATTTCTTAAATGATAATATTGAATATTGGGAAGCTAATAAAGTTTATCCACAGGCAATTGTTACAATTGATTTAAATAAAATAAAAGAAATTAATGATACATATGGCCACGAAGAAGGTGATAATCAAATAAAAGCAGCTGCTAATATTTTGATTAAAACTCAAAGAGAAAATTCTGAAATTATTAGAACAGATGGTAATGAATTTTTGATTTACATGGTGGGTTATGAGGAAAAAGTAATAACTACTTATATGCATAAATTAAATAAGGAATTTAATAATTTACCTAAACCATATGGTGCAGCAATTGGATATTCAATGATAGAAGATGAAATAAAAACTATCGATGATGCTATAAATGAAGCACTTATTATGATGAGAAAAAACAAAGGTGAATAGTATGTTTGAAAAACTAAAAGTGTTTTTTAAAAATTTGATTGATATTATGAAAAGAAAAGAAATGCTCATTTTACCTGGGCATTTAGCTTTTTATTTTGTTTTATCAGTTGTGCCAATAATAACAATTATATTCTTTGTCGCTACTTCATTTAATTTGTCTTTAAGTGTAATTACTAATTTTATAGAGGTTAATTTTTCAAAAGAAGTTTTAAATGTTATTTATCCTATCTTGGATAATACAGGCTTTACTATAGGAAATATTGTATTTTTATGTATAGCTTTTTTCTTAGCAAGTAATGGTTTTGATTCAATAATAATTGCTTCAAATGCGATTTTCAATTTAAATAATTCAAGATATATTAAAAGAAGAATTAAAGCGATGATTATGACGTTATTAATGGTTTTATTATTTACTTTTATATTAATTGTTCCATTGTTTGGTGAAACAATTTTAGGAATTTTAATTAATTTTACAAAAGAGGATAATTTGTTGATAAATGCTTTTAATGTGTTGTACCCGGTTCTTAATATTCCATTAACATTTTTAGTTGTGTTTATTTTTATAAAGATAGTTTATACGATTGCGCCTGATGATGTTATACCTAGTAAATATGTAAATAAAGGGACAATTTTTACTACTATTTGTTGGATTCTCATAACTGTTATATATTCTTATTATATTAGAAACTTTGCACATTTTAACACTTATTATGGTGGACTTTCGAGTATTGTTATACTAATGATGTGGTTTTATTTTATGGCATATGTGTTTGTGGTTGGACTAGCTTTTAATCATATAAATGTTGAAGAGAGAATTGAAAAAACTAATACAATGAAATTAGATGAAATTCAAAAAAAAGTTAAGGCAACAAAAAAATAAAGGTTAAATTATTTGATACCTTTATTTTTTATAATAATTTGATAATCTATTTTGAATTTGGTATAATACTTTTGGAAGGAAAAAATATGATAGAAAGAATTAATGAATTAAAAGGGAAATATAAAAAGAAAATTTTCAACTATTTTTCTAGCAATCTTATATTTATAATTTATGTGATTTTGGGTGTTTTAATTGGATTTTTTTTGAGATTGAATACTGTAGGTAGTGTTTGGTCTTTTAAGCCATTTTTGTGTGATTTGGCTGTTGTGATAATTGTCGGATCATTTGCATATTTGTTTAAACCTAAAAATCAATTTATTTATTTATTTTCTGTAATATTATTTTTTTCTATATTGGCAATTATTAATAGCATTTACTATATGTTTTATACCTCATTTATATATATTAATTTAATTGGTACACTATCTATGCTAGGTGAAGTTAGTGATTCTGTCACAAGTAGGTTAGAATTATACCATTTTATATATTTATTTGCTCCATTAGTATTTATTTTTTTTCATAAACATTTATTAAAGAAAAAAAATAATTTGTATTTTCATAATAAAAAAATCTTTTTAAAAACATTGTTAAGTGGTGTAGTTGTTATAGCTATTGTTATTGTTACATTAAGTGGTACTGAAATAAGCAGGTTTGTAAAACAATGGAACAGAGAATATATTGTTCAAAGGTTTGGAATTTATACTTATACTATAAATGATGTTATACAAAGTTTGGAACCAAAAGTTAATACAATGTTTGGATATGATGAAGCAGCTAGAACTTATAGGGAATTTTATTCTAATTTAAATAAAGATTTATCTGATAATAAATATACAGATATTTTTAAAGATAAAAATGTTATATTTATACATGCTGAAAGTATGCAAAATTTTCTCATTGATTTAGAAGTTAATGGCATTGAAATAACGCCAAACTTGAATAAACTTGCTAAAGAAGGGCTTTACTTTTCAAAATTTTATCCACAAATTAGTGTTGGGACAAGTAGTGATTCTGAGTTTACACTGACGACAGGATTAATGCCTTCAAGCAGTGGTACAGTTTTTTTGAATTATTATGACAGGACTTATGAAGCTTTACCTGCTTTATTTAATGATTTAGGGTATTACACATTTAGTATGCATGGTAATAATGGAGATTATTGGAATAGAAAAACTATGTATCAATCTTTAGGATATCAACATTTTTATGCTGAAGATAGTTATGAATTTTCTAATGATAAGACACAAGATGATTATGTTGGATTAGGTTTATCTGATAAATCATTTTTTAGACAGTCTATTGAAAAGTTATTAGAAATAAAAGAAAATAATGAAAAATTTATGGGAACTATTATAACGTTAAGTAATCATTCACCTTTTGATGATCTAGAAAAATACCCGAAATTAGATTTTTCTATTACTTTTGATAAAGTATTAGATGAACTTGATGAAAATGGAAATAATATGATTGAACAAGTCACTGTTCCTTATCTAGAAAATACTAGTATGGGTAATTATTTGAAAAGTGCACACTACGCTGATGAGGCGCTTGGAGAATTTTTCAATATGATACTTGAAAATAATTTGGATGAAAATACGGTATTTATAATTTATGGAGATCATGAGGCAAAATTAGGCAAAGGTCAATTTGATTTGTTATATAATTATGATCCAAATATTGATGATATTAAAGACGTAACGGATCCAACTTATATTCCTATGGGAACTTATGAGTATGAGCTTTTGAAAAACACTCCGTTTATAATTTGGACTAGCGATAAAACACTTTCAGGAGAGATTAGTGATGTCATGGGAATGTATGATGTATTGCCTACTGTAGGTAATATGTTTGGATTTGAAACACATTATGCCCTTGGAAATGATGTGTTCTCAAATAATGAAAAAATAGTTATATTTCCAAATGGTAACTTTTTAACTAATAAAGTTTTTTATAATAGTCTTAAAGATGAGTATGTTTTATTAACTAACGAGCCAATTGAAAGTGATTATATTGAGAAATATAAGGAATATACTGAAGCTAGATTAGATGTTTCTAAGGCATTAATAACTCATGATTTAATAGAGAAAGTAGGTAATGTTTTTGATGAAAATAGTAACTAATAGAAAGATTAATTTTAAAAGAATATATTATTTTGTTTCAATTGCTTTGTTATTAATTGTTTTATTAATTATAGGTGTGAAAGTTTACTTTGATTTTTTTGCAGATGTTGATAAGCCAGTTGAAACAAGGGAAAAATTAGATTCTCTTGAATTATATGGTTATACTTTGGATGATGAAGATACTGAGCTTTATAAAAGTTATTTTAATGAATTAAAAAAAGTTTTAAACGAAAATGATATTGATAATGAAAAATATGCTTCCTTATTAGTTCAATTGTTTGTTGTTGACGTTTATACTCTAAATAATAAGTTAACTAGCACTGATATAGGTGGACTTGAATTTATTCATACGGATATGGTTGAAAATTTTAAAATTAATTTGGGAGATACAATGTATAATACTATTGAAAGTAATTTATATGGTGATAGAACACAAAGTTTGCCAGTTGTGAGTGAAGTTACTATTAATAGTGTAGAAGAGTACAATTATAATTATAATGATCAAGAGTATGACGGATATTTGGTTAGTGCTTCATGGAAATATGAAAGTGATTTAGGCTATGAAAATAGTGCCAGTTTTGTACTGATTGATGATAATAATAAACTAAATATCGTAGAAAAATTAGTTGGTGAATAATAATGGATGAAGTTTATGAATATTTGGTAAAAGAAAGTGGTATTAAGTATAAGGATACAATTGTTATTGGTGTTAGTGGCGGGCCTGATTCGATGAGTTTACTTTATTTAATAAAAAAAATTAAAAAAGAAATGGATTTGTTTATTGTTGTCGCTCATGTCAATCATAATGTTCGCAAGGAAAGTGAAGATGAACGTAAGTTTTTACAAAAATATTGCGATAAAGAAGGATTGTATTTTGAGCATATGAAGATTGAAAATTATGGTGAAGATAATTTTCATAATGAAGCTCGTTCAATTAGATATAATTATTTTGATAAAATATGTAAACAATATGGTGCAAAATTTTTGTTAACAGCTCACCATGCAGATGATTTAATGGAAACTATCCTGATGAGAATTGTTCGTGGTTCTACTTTAAAGGGTTATAGTGGTTTTCAAAAAATGATTCATAAAGGTGAGTATATTATATTGCGACCTCTAATTACAGTTACAAAAGATCAATTATTAAATTATGTAAAGGAAAATTGTATTCCTTATGTGATAGATAAATCTAATGAAAAGGAAGTTTATACTCGTAATAGATATAGAAAACATGTTTTACCTTTTCTTAAAAGTGAAGATCCTAATGTTCATTTGAAATTTTTGAAATTTAGTGAAACTTTAATTGAGTATAACAATTTTATAGAAAAACAACTTGGCGTGGTTATGACAAAGGTTTTTAAACAGGGTTTGATTGATATAAATAGATTCCTAGAAATCGATCATATTTTGCAAACAAAATTAATATATAATATTTTAGAACACATATATGGCGATGATTTATTAATAATAAGCGATACTCATGTGAATTTGATTTTTAATCTTATTAAATCTGATCGCGCTAATAGTATTGTACATTTACCAAATAATGTTAAAGCAATTAAAACTTATGATAAAATTAGTTTTAGTTATGAAGAGTTAGATGAGCAAGAATATGAAGTTGAAATTGATAAGATAGTGAATTTGCCTAATGGTATGAATATTGAACTTGTTAATAAAAGTGAAGAAACTAGTAATTATGTTACAAGGTTGTCTTCGAAAGATGTTGTTTTACCTTTAACTGTTCGTACAAGAAGAAATGGTGATAAAATTAGTGTAAAAGGTATGTCTGGTCAAAAAAAAGTTAATGATATATTTATAGATGATAAGGTGTCAATGCAAGATAGAAAATTATGGCCTATTGTAGTTGATGCTAGTGAGAAAATTGTTTGGATACCTGGACTTAAAAAAAGTAAATTTGACAAAAATATTAATCAAGAGTATGATATAATACTTGAGTACTATTAAAAGGAGAGATATAATTTTGAAAAAAAATACAGTAATTAAAACTTTTATGCCTTATTTGTTGTTATTTATTGTCATTTTATGTACTATGTATTTGTTTAATACATTAAATAAAAAAACTAATACGCTAAATTATAATGAATTTACAACTTATTTGGAAGAAGGACAAATTGAAGAATTAACTATTACACCTAGAAGTGGTAGTGGGGTATATAGTTTAACTGGAAGACTTGTGGACTATGATTCTAATGAAACGTTTGAATTGATCGTTCCTCTTAGTGACAGTGTTATTGAGAATATATTAAATATCTCTGAACAACAAAGTTTGAATGTGGTTACTAAGGGTGATCCTAGTAATAGTTCATGGTTAGTAATTTTAGTTAATATTGTTCCGACTTTAGTTATTATTGGTCTTAGTTTATATTTAATTAATAAGCTTATGGGAAATGCTAAGGGTGGAGGAACTTTTGATTTCGGTAAAAGTCGAGCTAAAATGAATCAAGAAAGCGGTACAACTTTTAAAAATGTTGCTGGATTAAAGGAAGAGAAAGAAGAAGTTAGTGAGTTAATAGATTTTTTAAAAAATCCTAAAAAATTCCAAAAGTTAGGTGCTAGGATACCAAAAGGTGTATTGTTAGTAGGTCCTCCAGGGACAGGTAAGACATTGCTTGCAAGAGCTGTTGCTGGTGAAGCAAAAGTTCCATTTTATTACATAAGTGGTTCTGATTTTGTTGAACTATTTGTTGGTGTTGGTGCAAGTCGTGTGAGAGATATGTTTAAGGAAGCCAAACAAAATGCTCCATGTTTGATTTTTATTGATGAAATTGACGCTGTTGGTAGACAAAGAGGTACTGGTTTAGGCGGAGGACATGATGAGAGAGAACAAACTCTTAATCAGTTGTTGACAGAAATGGATGGCTTTGGTTCTAACGAGGGTATCATAATTATAGCTGCTACAAATAGACCTGATGTTTTAGATCCGGCTTTATTGAGGCCAGGTAGATTCGATAGACAGGTAACTGTTAATTTGCCAGATGTCAAGGAAAGAGAAGCAATTCTTGGTGTTCACGCTAAAAATAAAATTTTGGATGATAATGTTAATTTGAAAAGAATTGCGGAAAGAACTCCTGGTTATTCAGGTGCGGATTTGGAGAATATGTTAAATGAGGCAGCACTGCTTGCTGTTAGACGAAATAAACTTTCAATTGGAATGGATGAAATAGATGAAGCGGGTGATAGAGTACTTATGGGGCCTGCTAAAACGAGTAGAAAAGTAACTGATTTTGAGAAAAAAGTTGTTTGTTTTCATGAAGCTGGACATGCAGTTATTGGGATTGAACTTCCTAATGGTGAAGAAGTACATAAGATAACTATTATTCCTAGGGGAATGGCTGGAGGATATACTCAAATGTTGCCTAAGGAAGAAAGAACTATGGTTATGACGAAAGATGAGTTACTAGATAGGATAACTTCATTGTTAGCTGGACGTGTTAGTGAAGAAATGTTTTTAAATGAAATGAGTACTGGTGCGAGTGATGACTTCAAAAAAGCGACTCGTATTGCTCGTAGTATGGTCACTGAATATGGTATGAGTGATTTAGGTCCAGTACAATTTGAACATAGAAGTGAAGAAGTTTTCTTGGGCCGTGATTATACTAAATCTAAGAATTATTCTGATGCAGTTGCTTTGGAAATTGATCAAGAAGTTAGAAAGATTATTGATATGTGCTATAAGAGGGCAAAGGATATTATTCAAAAAAATAAAGATTTAGTTAATTTATTGAGCGATACGCTTATGAATAAAGAAACATTAACTAAAGAAGAAATTGAAGAAATTGTTGCAAATTATAAGAAAACTAAAACAAGTAAAAAGCCTAAAAAGTCTGTATCAGTGAAAAAAACAAAGAAAACTGAAGAAAAATAAGCATATTATATGATGCTTTTTTTATTACAATAATGTTAATAATTTCTATTTTCAAAATTTGTGATATGTGTTAAAATTGTTATAGTGAGCGAGGTAGTATTATGTCTAAAGTTATATCACTAGTTAATCAAAAAGGTGGTGTTGGTAAAACGACTACTAGTATTAATCTTAGTAGTGCTTTAGGACACTTAGGAAAAAAGGTTTTATTAATTGATTTGGATCCTCAAAGTAATAGTACAACTGGTCTTGGAATAAATAAGGCAAATATTAAACTTAGTATTTACGATGTTATAACTAATAGATGTGAAATATCTGATGCTATAGTAAAAACTAAGTTTAAAAATCTTAGTGTTATTCCTTCTATGATTTTTTTGAGTGGTGTAGAAATTGAATTAATGCAAACTAGTATGAGGGAGGATAATTTTATTCTTGGTGATCAATTGAAGAATCAAATTAATAAAATAAAGGATAGATATGATTTTATAATTATTGATTGTCCACCTGCATTGGGAATTTTAACTACTAATGCGCTTGCTGCTTCAGATAGTGTGTTGATTCCAGTCCAATGTGAATATTTTGCTTTAGAAGGTGTTACACAATTATTGAATACTATAATTTTGACACAGACTAAGGTTAATCCTAAACTTGATATTGAGGGTGTGTTATTAACTATGCTTGATGGTAGAACTTTAGTTGGTTTAGAAGTAGTAGAGGATGTTAGAAAGTTTTTTAAGGAAAAGGTGTTTAATACAATTATACCTAGACTTGTTAGGCTTGTAGAGGCACCTAGTCATGGGAAACCTATTATAGAGTATGATCCAAAATGTAGAGGGGCGTTGGCGTATATTAATTTAGCAAAGGAAGTGATTGAGCGAAATGCAAGAGAAGAGGAGAGCACTAGGGAAGGGTCTAGAACAACTGTTCAGCAATGAGGCTTTTAATATTGATGAATTAGAACGAAATATTATTGAAAGTAGCAATAAGGAAGATGTAAAACTTATTGATTTGAGTGAATTAAGAAGTAATCCTTATCAACCTAGAAAGGTTTTTGATGACGAAAAATTGGAGGAATTAGCTACTTCTATTAAGGAGTACGGAGTAATTGAACCAATTATCGTTAAAAAAAGTATTAAGGGTTATGAAATTGTTGCTGGTGAGAGAAGAACGTTAGCAGCTAGAAAAGCTGGTCTTGAAAAGATTCCTGCTATTATTAGAAATTTTACTGACGAAGAAATGTTAGAAATAGCTATTTTAGAAAATATTCAACGTGAAAATTTAAATATTATGGAAGAAGCTGAAGCTTATAAGAAGATGTTAGAAACTTTACATTTGACTCATGATGAATTAAGTAGAAAAATAGGTAAAAGTAGGAGTTATTTAACAAATATTTTAGGTTTATTAAAGTTACCTAATAAAATTCAAAATTTGATTTTGGATGATAAATTGTCTATGGGACATGCAAGAATTTTAAGTAAGCTAAGTGATGTTGAAGAAATATTTAATTTGACTCAAAAAGTTATTGATGAAAATTTGTCTGTTAGAGAATTAGAATCAATTGTGAGTGGAGAATATAAAAGAAATAAGCCGATAATAAAATCTAAAAATTCTACAAATCCTAATTACCAATATATACAAGATGTTCTTCGAGATAAAATTGGTACTACTGTTAAGGTTAATAATAAAAATATAATTATTCCGTTTGATAGTGAAAAGGATTTAGAACGTATTTTGGAAATATTAAATATTAAGGTGGAAATTGATTGAATGAATTATAAAGAAGGAAACATTGTTATCATGAAAAAACAACATCCTTGTGGTACCAATTTATGGCAAATTGTTAGGACCGGAGTTGATATTAAATTAAAATGTGTAAATTGTGGCAGGATTGTTATGTTAGATAGATTGAAATTTGAAAAACGTTTAAAGAAGGTGGTGGAATAAATGAAGTCAAAAGTGCAATTTAATCCTATTTTGATGTTTATTATTTTAATAGTAATTACTATTTTATTGAGTGGAATTTTGGCTTTTTTTAATATTCAAGCGGATTATAGTACAGTTAATACTGTTACTAATGAACTTTCAAATAATAATGTTGTTCAAGTTGAAAATTTGTTAAGTGGCTCTGGAATTAAAGAAATCGCTACTACGGCAATTACAGATTTTGTTAGTTTTGCACCTCTTTCTATGCTAATAATCACTCTTATGGGTATAGGTGTGTTAGAAAAAAGTGGTTTTATGAAAACTTTTTTTACTCTTATAACTCAAAATTTTAAGAAAAATACTCTTACTTTTCTTTTGATTTTATTAAGTATTTTAAGTACACTTGTTGGTGATATTGGTTATGTGGTATTCTTGCCGATTGGTGCTTTGTTGTTTAAATATGGTCATAGAAATCCGCTTGGTGGTAGTATAGCAGCTTTTGCTGGCGTGTCATTTGGATATGGTATGAATATTTTCCTTAGTGCAATAGATAGTAGTTTGCTAACCATGACATTAAATGCTAGTCATATTTTAGATCCTAAATATGATATTAATGTGTTTTTTCAGTTATTTATTATGTTAATTGCTATAATTATTACTAGTATAGTTTTTACAAGAATTACTGAAAAAAGTGTTATGCCTAAGTTGGGTAAGTATGAGTTTGATGATATTGAAACTTTAGAAGATGTTAAAATTACTAATAGACAATTAAGAGGGTTAATTGTTTCTTTAGGTGTAGGTTTCTTGTATATATTGGCTATTATTTATATGATAATTCCTGGTCTGCCTCTTTCTGGAGCTTTGCTAGATCATAGTGGAACTTATTATATTGATATGCTATTTGGGACTAATGCTGTTTTTAGTCAGGCATTTGTGTTTATTATTACATTTTTATTTATTATAGTTGGTTTTATATATGGTTTTGTTTCGAAATCTATTAAAGGAAAGGATGTTTCTGATTGTTTGTCTTATTCATTAGATGGGATAGGAAGTATTTTGGTTTTGATATTTATGGCTTCATTGTTTATTAGTACTTTGAAAAAGTCTAATATTGGTTTGGTTTTAACTGCACTTTTGTCTAATGTTATTGGTGAAGTGAGTCTTACTGGTTTGGGATTAATTATACTTTTATTAGTTATATCAATTATTACTCATATTTTCCACACTGGCATTGCTGTTAAATGGTCTATTTTATCAGGAATTACTGTTCCTGTGTTTATGAATGCGAGTTTAAGTCCGGAATTTGCTCAAATAATTTATACGGCAGGTGTAAGTATTGCAAATGGGATTACTCCTGTTATGGCTTATTTTGTAATATATTTGGCTTTTATGGAAAAGTATAATAAAAATGGTACAATTTCAATTTTTGGTAGTATTAAGTATACTATTCCTTATAGTTTTGCTGTTATGGTAATTTGGTTTATTTTAATTGCTAGTTTTTATATTACTGGTTTGCCTCTTGGAATTGGTTCTATGCCGGGGGTTAATTATGTCGCTTAAAGCAGGTATTATAGGAATGCCAAATGTGGGCAAAAGCACTTTATTTAATGCAATTACCAAGCAAAATATTTTGGCAGCTAATTATCCATTTGCAACGATTGATCCTAATTTAGGTATTGTTACTGTTCCTGATGAGCGTCTGGCGGTTTTAGAGCGTATGTATGTTCCCGAAAGAACAATACCAACTCAATATGAATTTATTGATATTGCTGGACTGGTAAAAGGTGCGAGTCAAGGCGAGGGTCTAGGAAATAAATTTTTATCTCATATTAGAGAAGTTGATGCGGTTATTCATGTTGTTAGATGCTTTGAGGATAAGGATATTATTCATGTTGATGGTACTGTTGATCCTGTTAGAGATGTGGATATAATAAATACGGAACTGGCTATTAGTGATCTTGAACTTGTTGAAAATAGGTTGTCTAAAATTGAAAAAAAAGCAAAAACTTCTAATGATAAATTAGCTTTGTTTGAAGTTGATGTTATGAATAAATGCAAATCTAATTTAATAGAAAATAAGCCACTAAGGGATGTAGTTTTTACTGATGAAGAGTTAAAAATTATTAAACCGTTTAATTTTATAACTTTGAAACCTATTATATATCTGGCAAATGTTACTGAAATGGATTTGGTTATGAATAATAATAAATTTATTGATGACTTGAAAGCTTATGTAAAAGATTCCAAGGTTATATTGATGTGTGCTAAAATTGAGAGTGAATTAGTAGAATTTAATGATTTAGAGAAGCAGGTTTTTTTGAAAGAGTTAGGAATTGAAGAAAGTGGTTTAAATCAGCTTATAAAATCTACCTATGAAATACTTGGATTAAGAACTTTTTTTACTGCAGGAAGTGATGAAGTAAGAGCTTGGACGTTTAAGGCAGGTATGAAAGCTCCTGAGTGTGCGGGTATTATTCATTCTGATTTTGAACGTGGGTTTATTAGAGCTGAGGTTATAAGCTATGATGATTTGGTGGCTTATGGTGATGAAAAAAAGGTGAAGGAAGCTGGTAAAGCGCGTCTTGAAGGTAAAGAATATGAAATGCAGGATGGAGACATTTGTTACTTTAGATTTAATGTGTAGGTGAGTATATGAATAGAAAAGAAATTAAAGAAAGGGCGTTATCTATATTAGAAAATAATTTTTTTAGAATATGGATTCCATTTTTTTTGCTAATTTTGATTTTTTGTTTCGTAGATTTATTATTTGCTTTCTTTAGTTTTAGTTCTGATTTGTATGAAACAATACTTTACTTAATCGTAATTAACCTTTTTGTTTCTCCATTTAATGTTGGCCTTTGCTATTTATTGTTAAAAATTATAAAAAATGAAAAATATAATTATAAGTCATTATTTAAATTTTATCCTAAATTTATTAATATTTTTTTAATTAATTTGGTTATACAATTGTTTTTTTCGTTAGGTCTAATTGTTTTTGTTGTTCCAGCTTTTATGGTATTAATTTGCTATAGTTTTGTTGGATTTGTTGTCGCTGAAGGTGAATATTCAGTTGTCGACTCGCTTAGGGAAGCAAGAGAATTGATATATGGATATAAATTTGACTATTTTAAATTTTTACTTAGTTTTTTTGGGTGGTTTTTAATAGTTATTTTGACTTTTGGCACTGCAGTTATATTTGTACTTCCTTATTTTGTGCTTTCAAATACTATTTATTACAATAATTTAAAAAATAAAAAATTGAATATTTAAATCGATGTTCTTTTTTTTATAATTAATAATAGACTTTTATTATTAAGTTTGCTATAATATGCAAGAAGAGCGGATGCTCCTTGCTTCTACGGAAGCCATAGACCATAAGGAGGTGAATTTATGAATAAATATGAAATAGTATTTATTATTAAAGCGGATCTTGAGGAATCAGTTATTAAAGAGACAGTTAAATCTTTTGAAGATGTTTTGACTTCTATGAATGCAACAATTGTTAATTCTAAGGAAATGGGTCAGAAGAAATTGGCTTATCCTATTAAAGATTCTATTAGAGGATATTATTATTTGTTGAATGTTGAAGCTACTCCTGAAGCTATTAAAGAATTTGATCGTAAAGCTTTAATCGATGAAAAGATACTAAGACATTTAATCGTTAAGGAGGAAGAATAATGAATAGAATTATGTTAGTTGGAAGATTGACTCGTGACCCAGAAATCAGGACTATGAGTTCTGGATCTTCCGTAGCTAATTTTGCAATTGCAGTTAATAGGCCTTTTAAAAATAAGGAAGGTATAATAGAAGCTGATTTTATTAATATTGTTTGTTATAGATCAGTAGAAAATATTGGTAAATATTGTTTTAAAGGTAGCTTGGTTGGAATTGAAGGAAGGCTTCAAACTAGATCTTATGATGCTCAGGATGGGTCTAAAAGATATGTAACTGAAGTAGTAGCGGATAGTGTTGAATTTATAAAAAAAAAAAAAGATCATCAAGAATCTCAAAA